>NZ_CP037422.1:1485257-1785257 GCF_007748175.1 Gimesia aquarii | reverse complement strand
GATTAGGCAGGTTTACGACCTGGAGCCAATCTATGAAGCTTCAGATTATCAACTGATGGCAGAGCAACTCCAGGTGCGCTACCGTAAGCGTTCGCTGGTCGTGGTATTGACACACGCACTTGATGAAGTTCACATGAGTCATTTGGGCGATGCGATTCGACTTATGCGCTGGCCTCATCTGGTACTTGGGGCGTTTTTGAGAAATGTTCCTTTGCAGGAGCGCATGTATTCCATTCCAGAGACAGACCGAGAAGCATTCCAAATTGCGGCAGCCGCCGAGATCGTCTCGACACAATCCTCTCAGATCGCGGGACTGCAACAGTCTGGTTTACTGGTGCTCGATACATTACCCGAAAATCTATCGGTCAATCTCATCAGTCGCTACCTGGATATCAAAGCGCGTCAACTGCTTTAGTGCTGAGGTTTTTTCATTAGAAACGGTAGCAGGTCGGTGTGATGTCCGATCATTTTCCATTTACCGTTCTCTTTACGAAACAAACTTGTCGCGCGAATTTTCACGTTTCGTATCTGTCCTTCTGGTCCTTTGTTTTTGCCGATTTCATAGTTGCTGACAATCGCCAACTCAGGCCCAACCGTGATTCGCATTTCCTGTGGCATGACTGTCCCCCCCAATTTCATCGCGGCTTGTTTTTCCCAGTCTGCTACGACCTGTTTCCAGCCATGATGAAAGCCTCCATCGGGTCCCATGTAGGTGACATCCTCTTTGTGTGACCATACGTTTTTCATAAGATCTAAGTCTCCGGTAAACATCTGATTGAGGGCAGCATAGAATTGCTTTGCTGCCATGCGTACTGCTTTCTTTTCCTGATTCGCAGCAGAGACGGTATTCGCAAAGATGATACTGGTAGCAAAGAATACGATCAGAGCAAGTTGGTTTTTCATTTCAAAATGTCCTCTCTCGGTCAGGTATTGAATGACTTTTGATCTCTAAAAAGGCGTCTTCAGAGCAGATATACATAATATACTATCGTATGTTTTTTATCGAAGATAGCAATTACAAGGATTCTAAGTGCTTGGTCTGATTCATAATTGGTGATATTAATTTTGTGAGTATTCTCCCTGTAAATGTGAGATCCAACAGGACTCTATCTTGTGCATATCTATAAATAGCCGATACTTATATGTACTTGCGATTTTTCATTTTTCGTGCGACTCAGAATGAGATCGCCTCGATTCTATTAAGTCTTGCAAGGCCTGCAACTTTTTTCTTTTACTTGGTTCAGCACGACGGGTATAATTTAAATTAGTTGAGTTTATTAAAGCATCTCATTGGAGTTCTCCATGGCAGTCTGTTTAGTCCCCGTAAATCAAGGTCGCCCGATTGTTCTCGACAAGGCGATCATTCTCGTAGGGCGTCATCCAGACTGTGATATCGTCATCTCTGATAGCCCCAAGATTTCTCGAAAACACTGTTGCTTGGCGATTGTGAATGACCGTCCTGTCATTCGTGATTTAGGAAGCATGAATGGGGTTTATGTTAATGGAGAAAAAGTAGACCGGCAGGCATGGCTCAAACTAAGTGATGAATTGAAAATCGGTAACGTCGCATATCGTTTAGAGAATATTGGCGCAGACGTCCAGAAAAATGATGCCACCGATAGTAAAAAAAATGGTGATGAAGCACCCACGAAAGCACCTTCAGTGCAACACTTCAAAAAGCCAACTAAAGACATCGATATTTCTCAACAATTTCCGGTAGCAATTTCCGAGAGTGGCGAGAATGTAAGTATCAACGAAGTTGAATCCAACGAAGATTTGGAAGGCGAAAAAGAAGCAGACGAAAATTATTCAGACAGCCACAATTTTGAAGGCACTGGCTCAAACGTCGAGTTTATTTCCACTTAGTCTGATACTGTTTCTTGACCGTGATTCTCCTTTTATCTATCGCGATCTCAACTCAATCAGGCTTTACTTCCATAGTCCTGTTTTTCATTTGAAGTAACAGCGGATGCCAGAACCGGAAGTGGGCAATCATCAATAGGATCAAAAGTGTCAGGCAACTGATGATCCCTGCAATCAAGAAATACCCAGATTGATAATTCCAGATGACCTGATGTTTGCCGGCAGGCACTTTGACGCCGCGATACATGCCGTCAATCAACTCAGCTTCTGCAGGCTGACCATCGACATACACTTTCCAGCCGGGGTAATAGAGATCTGTTAGGATTAAGGTATCCTCAGTGGGAGTTTCCGCTTCGATAATTACTTCATTTGCTCGGTATGTTGAAATATTTGCTGACTGGCCTGCCGCTGGTTTTGCCCAGGCAACACGACCACGGCTACCCTGTAGCTCATAAAAATAGAGTGGTTCTTTAAAGCGACCCCAGGCGGGATTGATGACCTCGTCGAAGCCACTCCAGACGGGCTTGACCGGCCATAAATTGAGATCTAGCGGGTGCTGACTGAGAACATGTGTGACTCCTGCTTTCTGCAACCATTCGATCTGATCGGCGGTCGGCGGTTCTTTGAATGGCAGCGGCTGTGGCATCGCAGTTTGGGGATTGAAATATTGTTCGGGACCAATCCCCAAATAAACGGGTGTCGAAGCAACGCCGATCAAGGTGGGTAAGTTGGCACCAGGGGCAAACAGACGCACGGGTTCACCATATTCCTGACAGATTTTTTTCAACTCGCTCTGCTCAATCTGATTAATGGGTGGATTGGGAATGATGGCAGCATAAGTGACATAACGACTGACAACCCAGAGATCAGCGATGGTAAACAGACAGACGATGGCAACTGTCAAGAATTTCAGATTGGCATTCCAGTTTGCCGTCAATCGTTCCAGACTGACCCCTGCAATCACGGCCACGGCGAACGTCGTTACAATTCCATATCGTCCCGGGCCGGTAAAGAAACTGAAACCGGGTAAATGTTTTGTGATTGGTAGGAACCAGCCGGGTGTATAGAGCACAGCCAGCAGTCCGATGACCGACAGCAAAACGAGCCTGCGGTCTCCGGTCCACGTGCGTAGCCATGTTCCGATCGCGATCAGAATTACGGCTGCGATTCCAAAATAAAGGTGTGCTTCCACTTGATTGGTCGCGTCAGTACCTGGTGCCAACCCCGCATCTAGATTGACTTCATAGGGATACCAGGCCCAGGGTGCGACAATCTGTGAAAAGTACCAGGCAGGAATATGCCCATAACCGGGTTGATGCGATCGTTCACCGACTTCCGCACGTTGGCTTAACTGTTTTAATTCCCAGGTTGGTCCCAGTTGCACAGCCGATAGTGAGTATGCTGATATAAAAGCAAGTAGTAGTAAGATGATTGTCCGACGACGATACGGTTTTAGTTGTTCGGTCGTTTCATCGCGACTGAACCAGATACGCGCTGGGATATAAACGAGTAACATCAACTGTGTGATGAATGCGAGATTGAAGTGCCCCGGCAAGATCTGCATTGCTAAAGCGAAGCAGAGCAGAATCGGGTAGCGCCAATAACGCGTTTGAAAAAATGATTCCACACACCACAGTGTTAAAGGCAGCCAGGCCCCTCCGATGATGGCCCATTCCAGGCAGATACGGGAGGGAAACCAGCCATAAGTATATACAAGGCCTGCAAACAAAGCCGCGATGAGTGAATATCCCAGACGTTTCACATAGAGTCCCGTAAATACAAACGCCAGGATGTAATGTAGAATCTGGACGAAGTTATAAGCAGTGTTGACGGGCAAAGAACGGTAGGCGAAATAATTGAACGGGTAAAACGCCCCTGTCTGGCTCTCTGCGACTAACGGGAAACCATGCCCAATATTTGAATTCCAGAGTGGGAATTCGCCGGCCTGCAAGCGATCGGCAAAGAAAGTTTTTTGTGGAAAGAAATACGTATAGAGATCCCCGCCAATCAAACCACCGCCTGCCCAGAGCCCTTGCCAGAAGATCCATGTCAAACCGACAGCCGCGATTAAAACAACACCGGCAAACAAAGAGGCACTGGGGGGAGAAGGCTTTTCAGGTCGAACCAACTTGGTTTTCTTTTTCGAGGAACGGCTCAAGTGATGGACCTTGTGTAGACGAGTCGGAGTGAGGCGAAAATACAAAAAGTATTCTAAGCTGCTCGATATGATGTCTCAATACACATGGCAGGAGATCTTACTCGCCAAATACGCGATTCAGACGATCTCGGTGATAGGCCAACCGCTGTTCAGAAGTCATAGCAGCAAAGTTGGGCGGTTCATTTGCAGTTTCTGCTGACTTTATCTTTCTCGTTTTGCTCAATTCATTTGTAGAGGGTTTGCCATTCTTCTTTTGTGCTGGAAAGCTAAAGGTTTTGCCATCTTCTCCACCATAGCTCATCACGGCGGTCTGGTAGGTCAGATCGACATCTAAGCTGCGTGTCGGCTTGATATCTAGTTCTTGCAGCACGCCATGATAGGCTTTGACGGCTTCAACCGGTTGGATTTTACCTTCAACCAGATAGCGTAAGAACTGGATGAATGCCAATTGGTGCTCAGCCTGATTGATCTTTCGACCAAATAACGCAACACGCCCGCCATATTTCTGGGCGTCGTGGATGAGTTGGAACGCGTCTAAAGTTGTGCCCGCCGAGCCTCCCAAAATTCCTACAATCAGATGCGGGTCGTAGGCGACCAGTTCTTCCATGGCCTGTGGACCATGATACACCATTTTGAGAAAGACAGGACGTCCCGCAGAGGCAACTCCTGCCAGGGTCCGGGCAATCAAGTCATTGATAAAACCAGGGGCGACATCAGCCGTGACTGCGTTACTAATATTAGGGTCAAAGATTTCCAGGAAGTGACGGAATTTTTTACGCTCGGCCTCTTCACGAAATTCTTTATAACGTTCAATTGTAGCCAGATCTTCTTCAAGATTATTGTTGAAGGTGACAGAGTATAATCCGAGGTCAGCCCCGTAAGCTCGCTCTTCCGGTTTGCAGTCCAAGTGACCACATTGAATGTGGTCCAGACTGGCAGAGCGGAATGGCTTAGCAGGCGGGATATGTAGTTTTCCACCGCGGGGTACATGCACATCAGTGGTATCGTTGGCACGTGCCGCGGGTGTGATAGGTGAATTGTCAAATAAGCGTTCGTCAATCGTCAATTTTTCGCTAGTGCTGGCAGACATCAAAACGATGTCTACCACTTCCTGTTGAATCACTTCACGAATCTGTTGTCGATATTCCGCCAGCGTTTTGTATTTGAGTTCCTGATCATGCCGCTCTGGAGACAAGCCGGGTGCACCGATGCCAAACGCCATATCAGCATCTTTGGCATCCGCGATGATAAACTCTTTCGAGCCGCTGGGATCAGAGTGAATCGATTGAAGTTTTCGATCAAGTGATTTTTCCATCAGACAATCATTTCAAAGTCAAAACGTAGCTTTAAGCGGAACGCAATCAGGATTAAAGAATCATAGACGAGTTGTTGATCAGCCGAGAACTTTGTCAACGGTTTCTCTCAACACTTTCCCAGACTGAGTGAGAGCCATTTGTTCTTTCGGCCAAAGTTCAATCTCCAAGTGTTGTACAACTCCGGAGCGTCCCATTACCGTGGGCACGGAAATACAGACATCTCTGAGACCAAAGGCGCCATCCTGAAGTGAAGAAACAGGCAGAATGCGGCGTTGATCAAGGGCAATGCAATGTACGACATCAGCGATGCTGACGCCAACCGCAAAACCGGCTCCCCCTTTTTTCTTAATGACTTCCGCTCCGCTGCCTCGTGTTTTCTTTTCGACTTCAGCAATCAGAGCAGGATTCGCACCAGGGAATTTATCCAGGGGTAATCCACCCACTTGAGCGGCTGACCAGATGGGAACCATGCTGTCGCCGTGTTCGCCAAGAATCAGAGTGGAAACCTGAGTCGGAGGCACATCCAGACGTGCAGCCAGCATGCTGCGTAGTCGGGTTGTATCTAAAACCGTTCCGAGGCCAATCACCTGTTGCGGTGGCAGTCCCAGTTCTTTCATGGCCAGATAAGTCAGAACATCAACTGGGTTTGATACAACAAAGACAATCGCTCCCGGCTTCGTCCCCACACGTTTGACGTCAGCCAGAATGTTTTTGAACAATTCGACGTTTCGATTGATCAGGTCGAGACGGCTTTCATCAGGTTTGCGGCGTAGGCCAGCAGTGATCACGATCACGTCACTGTCTTTCACAAGCTCAGTGCCACCGGCGTAAATTTTCTGATCGGCCGTTAACGAACTACCATGCAATAAGTCGAGTGCCTGACCTTCTACCAGATCCTGATTCACGTCAACTAAAGCGATTTCTCGAACGATACCACCAGCCTGCAATGCGAAGGCGGCACAGGAGCCAACGAGACCGCCGCCGCCAATAATACTTACATTCATGATCGATTCTTTTCTTTATGATTATGTGATGTGAGTTCTATCACAGAGTTTTAATTAAGATTATTGTCCCAGTGCAGACATGACCTGCTCTGTAATCGCTTTGACCAGTTGCTCAGAGTGGTTGCCATTATTAGTGGGAGTCGGTTGTGTAGATGGTTTCTGCAAGTATCCCGGATAGCTGGGAGCAGGCTCGAATGCCGTTTGCTGTGGGATTCCCTCTTTGTATCCATCGCGGAACGCACTGTTACCACACAAGTCGCAGTCTTCAACGTGGAAACGAGGATCATCGAATCCGAGTTTCTGCTTGAGTTCAAGCAGTTCACGGGTTTCTGTTTCGGTAAAGTAGTTGATGCGTCCCATTTGCTTGGACAAGAGTAGGATCTTGCAGTAAGCGTCCAGGATTTCGGTTTTCCAGTAAGCATCTTCCAGAGATTTACCAAAAGTGACGGTTCCGTGTCCGGTCAGAATAATTGTGTTCGTGCCCCCTTTGAGGAACGGTACGACTGTGTCGGCAAATTTCTGACCGCCGGGTGTTTCATAAGGAGCCATCGGAACTTCACCCATGAAGACTTCGACTTCGGGAAGTACACATTGTGGAATCGGTTCGCGAGCCACAGCGAATGCCGTCGCGTGAGGTGGGTGACAGTGCACAACGGCTTTGACGTCAGGGCGTTCTTTCATGATTGCCAGGTGTAACAGAATTTCGCTGGTTCGCTTACGTGTTCCCGCAATTTGGTTTCCATCTAAATCGACGGCACAAATATCTTCCGGTTTCATGAAACCTTTGCAGATCATGGTCGGCGAACAGAGGACTTCATTTTCTCCGACACGTATGGAGATGTTTCCATCATTGGCTGCAGCAAATCCTTTATTATAAACGCGACGTCCGATTTCGCAGATTTCTTCTTTCAGGTTTCGGTCGTGAATTCCACTGTTCCATTGATTTGACATTGTCTAAGGCTCCAAACGTTAAATAAAAAATGTGTGTTTCAGTAATAGTGATTCGATTAATAAACTTCGATCTGATCCAAAATCGCTGACACATATGCGTCAATCGGTTTTACATCAGGATGAAAAGGAGCCGCTGCTTCTGCACCTTCGCTCACAGCAATCTGGCTGCCAGAGGAAGCCCCTAACTCATCGTAAATAACAAAAGGTTCTGTTTTCTTTTTCTTATTTGAGTTGAGTTCATCCGTCTTTAAAGGAGTCGCAATCAGCCATCGGGCACCATCCAGACTGGGATGCTTGCGTGAAAGTGTCACTTTTCCGATCACTTCTGCGATTTTCATGGTTCATTTCCTTTAGCAGGTTAACTTCCCTCAGTGGGATTGCCTGCATTGACAAACGTCTTAACTAAATTTCTCAGCTCGATAAACGATTTCTGTTCCGGATTCACACAAATCAGATTTGGGTTCATTTGCGTGATGACGGTTCGTAAATGGTTCACATCCTGAACGGCGGCAGCTCGAATTTTCTGATTTCGATTCGCCAGACAGGCTGCTTTTTCCGCGGCTTCGGCAAACAGAACCACGCCTGTTGCATCGGCTCGACAAATACTGCTGATTGTCTCCTTAACGGCTTCTTCCAGTGAAGAACTCAACTCCTGTGACCAACGTGAATTGGTCTGTTGTTCGATTTTTGCCAGTGCATTCTCAACGGCTACTGAATGAGAGAGCACAATGGCCCGCCATGGTGCGCCCTGCCCTTTTGAGGGAGACACGACCGATGTGGGACGATGGACACTCACTTGAAACTCGCGCAGATAATCTTTCGCAGAAGGAGTCAAAAGTGATCCTGCTGCAATACCAATGGCAGTTTGTCCTTTTGTCTTTTCTGCTAATAAATCGGCAGTGATGACTTTCTCGGTCAAAACCATTGAAGAGTCAGGTGTGGAAACAGGTGGTACATTCCCCGTTGCTTGCCTGTCATTGCCCTGCTGGGAAAGGACCGACAAAACATTGTCGACAACCTGATTAACCAACTCTTCAGAAAACTGCATCAGTTTCAAATTAACTCTATTCTTAAATTTATCATTAACGATCGATGACACCCAGAGTCGCCCAGCGAATGGGGGTGTTTTTCACGCCCACCATCTCTCTGACAGCAGCTCCATCAGAAGTCAGCAGTACGGTATCTCCTTTGCCGCACCCCAGTTCATCGATTACCAACTCAGGAAAACCCTCTGCATTGCTTTTAATGTCGAGGGTTTGAACCAGCAATAAGCGCCAGCCATCCAAACTGGGATGTTTGGATGTTGCGGTTGCTCGTCCGATCACTCGACCTGTCAACATAAGATTTTAATTCCTGAGATAGTTTTGATTTTGATTAACAGAATTTCGATTCTGCTAACGTTGCTCAATTAAATAATTCGTAAGTGTCCCACTGTGGTGGAACGTCGGAAACGAGTGAATGTCAGTGGGTTGGTAACCCCTTCACCTGTGGGAGTGGCAATGCTGAATGAAGCGTAACCTTCTCCGCCGTTACCTAAAGCGGCTCCACAAGGACCGTTCTGGACAAACAGTGTAGTGTCCATGATGCGGCCCATCTTCGTAATCACTTCAATGTTTCGTGAATGAATCATGCTGGTGTGTCGGAATCCGTGTTCGAATTCCTTGGCCAGTTCAATTCCGTGGTCTGCGTTGCGGCAGCGAACGAATGGTACGAAAGGCATCATTTGCTCTTCCGGTACGAAGGGGTTGTTCGTATCAGTTTCGCCATAAAGAAGCTCTGTTCCTGCTGGAACACTGACGCCAATCATGCCGGCCAGGACCGAGGCGTCTTTCCCAATCAGATCACGATTGAGAACAGCGTGCCCTCCTGGTTCTTTCGGAGGCGAGAATGCCAGAGCAGTCAGTTGCGCGACCTGCTGAGAATTGAGTTGATAACCACCATGCCGTCCCATAGCAGACATCAACTCGTTAAAGATACTGTCAACGGCGAAGACTTCTTTTTCGCCGATGCAGAGTAAATTGTTATCGTAGGCAGCTCCAATGATGATCGATTTCGCAGCATTGTCGAGATCTGCTGTTTCGTCAACAACAACAGGTGGGTTACCAGGTCCGGCAACAATCGCTCGCTTCTTGGCACCCAAAGCAGCACGAGCCACTCCCGGACCACCGGTCACACATAAGAGTGGAATTCCCCGATGGTTAAAGATTTCATCTGCCGTTTCCAGTGTTGGATTTTCCAGAATCGTGACCAGATTTTGCAAACCGGTGGCCTGATAGATGGCTTTGTTGAAACGTCGGACCCCTTCACAGGCAACTTTTGCTCCGCCCGGGTGTGGATTCACAACCAGCGTATTACCTGAGGCAACCATGTTGATGAAGTTACAGGCCAGAGTTGGCAGGGAATGCGTGACAGGAGTAATCGCGCCGATCACACCAAAGGGGGCAAATTCTGTCAGACTGACTCCGTTATCTCCTGAAACGGACTCGGTCTTCATAAATTCCATGCCGGGTATGTCTTTGATGAGGTGTAGTTTTTCGATCTTATGATCCAGGCGACCAATTTTGGTCTCTTCGAGTTCGAGGCGACCCAATTCATCGGCCTGGGTATCACAGATCTGACGCACAATCTCGAGTGCCTTGGCCCGGTCTTCCAGAGAAGCATTCAACAGTTGTTTTTGCCCCTCAGTCGCGGCAGCGACAGCCTGGTCAACGCAATTGAAGACACCCCAGTCACCATTTTGATGCGCTGTGGAAGAAGCGGAACCGTAACCGCCTCGATTGTTGAGTTGTGATAACACTTCATGTACGACACTTCGAATGGCATCTTCTGTCGCCTGCATAATAGGTTTCTCCCGGAGCAGATCAGTTTTGAGCTTGAAAACTCAAGACGACTGTCTCAGTTATTAAAATTTCAGTTTTGGTTTTCTAGGTTATAGTTTTCCATCTGGTTGCGAATCCATCCGTCGAGTTTTGATTTCGTTGGTACTGAGGCAATCATTGCCAGTAATAAAATGGCAACTGGCACAAAGCCCAGTGGCTGGTTTTCTGCCATTACGGCGACAAGATTGAGAAAGGCGGCACCTTCCAGTAATGCCATTCCAATTATTAGACGCGTTAAGAATATCTGGTAGAATTTTCCCAGCATCTCTTCTTCATCTTCGTTGCCTTCTGCTTTGGCAGTTTGCATGGCTTGTTTAAACTGGTTACGGGCCATCATGTCCGGTACAAAAAATCTGAGGACCAGCATCAATGCTGCTATGCCTATCCCTCCGTACGTGATGACCGGTAAATCCTCGCCGGGAGCCCCTTTGAGGCCAATCATAATGACCACAATTCCAAATGTAACCACACCCATGATGAGCGCAATCCAGATGACCATCATGGTCATGCGCATTTGCTGCAAATTGGCTTGTGGTAACTGACTGGACATGGAATGCTTCCGATTCAGATCGTTTTATTTCTCTTGTGAGTTAAAAATTTCATTCGAACCAATGTGGACTTGATCAACAATGCCAACAATGGCGGCATCGATGGGCAGTGTTTTCGTCTCTGGTGTGAAGCGGGCTGATGACCCTTGTACACACAGTACGACTTCACCCTGCCCTGCTCCGACTGTGTCCACAACGACAAATGAGCGTCCCGTGGGAGTCAGATCGCTTTGGTCTTTTTCGTTGACGCGCAACGGTTCGACAATGAACAGCGACTGTCCTACCATTGTCTCAACTTTCTGCGACGAAACGATGCTACCGGTAATTCGTCCTATAAACATCGAACCAACTCCTCAAAAATCCTAAAAGGATGGCAGTCCTCTCAGGCGTTACGAACGCCCTTCGATGACTTCCACTGTTTGTCGTCCGACGACAATCTCCTCATTCGTCGGAACCACCCAGATTTGTACGTTACTGTCATCTGCCTGAATGGCCGTTTCATCTGAGGCTGACTTATTCTTTTGAGCATCCAGACAAATTCCCGCCCATTCCAGATTGGCACACACTTTCTCTCGTAAACTCACGCTGTTTTCACCGATTCCACCCGTGAAAACAATCGCATCAGCGCCACCAAGTACCGTCAGGTAAGCTCCCAGGTAATGTCGGATGGCAGAGTGGAACACACGGAGTGCTAACTCTGCTCTGGAATGACCGTTGGCTGCCGCTTCTTCCAGATCGCGACAGTCGCCACTCAATCCACTCATTCCTAATAAGCCACCCTTGCTCGACAGGTCTTCCAATAGTTCTGCCAGGGACTTCCCGGTGGCTTTAATTAGAACTGGTAGAGCAAACGGATCAAAATCACCTACACGATTATTATGAGGCAATCCTGTTTGGGGACTCATTCCCAGACTGTTGGCTTGTGAGACACCACCTCGCATGGCACACAACGAACTACTTCCTCCCAAGTGGCAGGAGATTACCCGCAGGTCATCTCTGCCAGTCAACTCGGCCATACGAGTGCCGATATAACGGTGACTGGCACCATGAAAGCCCCAACGTTGAACTTCGTATTCTTCCTGCCATTGATGTGGAATGGCATAGGTACGATTTTCGGCAGGGATGGTTTCATGGAACGCCGTTTCCAATGCAGCAACCAGCGGGATTTCAGGAAACGCCTGACGCAGTTGTCGCATCGCTCGGGCATACGGAGGATTGTGAGCAGGAGCAATATCTGCTAACGCCTCCATCTTGGTCAGTAATTCTTCGTCTACCAGACGCACACCACTTAAGTTTCCGGCAAAGACCGCTTTAAAGCCAATTCCCGCAACTTCGTCAGCCGAACTGAGACAACCCCATTCGGAATTGGTCAATTGAGACAAACATAAGTTGACGGCGGCTGCATGGTCGGGCACATGGTCTGTGTTTTCTTCCCGATGCGAACCAATTTCCACAAAGCAATTACTTTGCTTTTCGCCGATACGATCAATGCCACCTCGTGCAAGTTGCACTTCAGCGGGCATATCGAACAAGCGATACTTGAAACTGGTTGAACCTAAATTAGCAACTAGAACTTTCATTGCAGGAATCCATTCTGTGACAAAAGACTGGTGTTTCAACATCCTGTTCCCCGCTCATCACAATTTATGAATCCCGGGAAGAACCAACAGTACGTTTGATTAAATAAAGTGTGACAATAAACTTTCGGCAGGACGTGCTATCACGTGGGCGCCAACCAGTTCTCCTACTTGAGAAGCAGAGGCAGCACCAGCGTCAACCGCAGCACGAACCGATCCGATATCTCCTTGGATGACTGTTGTCACATAAGCACCACCAATTTGAACCTGGTCAACCAGAGTCACGTTGGCAGCTTTCAGCATGGCATCGGATGCTTCAATTTGAGCAACCAATCCTTTTGTTTCAATAAGACCAATGGCTTCAGAACTCATTTTGTCCTCTTTATATTTAGTTGTGATGGGTTTGGCTGAAGGACCTGTTGACTCGTACCAGTTGAATGTCAACTGGTTCTCATCATCGATACGATCGGATTCAGGAGTTTCAGCCGTCAATGTTGGTAACCCGTTATGTTATTTCTTGGCAGCAGTTTTATTTGGCAGAATGCTGGCAAGTTCTTCGTGAGGACGTGGAATCACTTGAACGCTGACAACTTCGCCTACTTTGCTAGCAGAAGCAGCACCGGCATCGACGGCAGCTTTGACAGCAGCGACATCACCGACAACAAATGCAGTGACCAGTCCACTACCCACTTTTTCCCAGCCAACCATTTGTACGTTGGCAGATTTCAACATTGCATCGGCGGCTTCAATCAGGCTGATGAGCCCTTTTGTTTCCACCATTCCCAGGGCTTCCATTGCTTTCGCCATGAGTCAGTTCTCCTTTTAGAGATAGTTAAGAAAAAAACAGTTCGTCATTTAAATCAGAACCAAAGTCGGTTCTTCAACAATATTAAAGAGATTCTTCTAACTTTATCGTCAGAGGAATTTACTTCTCATTTCAAAATTAGCTGTGTTTGCATTTACAGCCTTCAGGAACAAACAGTTTGACTGAAGTGGCGTGATCCAGATCAACGGCGTTCCCTTCATCAGTATCAATGTGTACTTCGAGTTTCACTTCCGGGTTTTCGCGTACGACGACGTCTTCCAGAACTGTCGTACAGCCATTTGATTCGATCCTCAGGTGCAATTTGTCGCCGTTGGCACAACCATAATGAGCACAATCTGCGGGCGACATATGTACGTGGCGAGCCGCACGGATGACACCTTTATCCAGTTCGACGACTCCTTTAGGACCCATCAATACACAACCAGGCGTGTTTTCCAGGTCTCCACTGATGCGAATGGGGACTTCCAGGCCAAGCGAAATCGTGTCGGTAAAGGCCAGTTCCACTTGGGTATCACCACGGCAAGGGCCCAAGACCCGAACATTGGGAATCATGCGACGTCGTGGACCCACGATGGCGACGGTCTGCGTGGCGGCGAAGTAGCCTTCCTGGTAGAGGTCTTTTTGTATTTCTAACTGAGCACCTTTGCCAAACAGTACTTCGAGGTGTTCTTGTGAAAGATGTATGTGTCGAGCGGAAATATTCACTACTAGGGGGTTAGGTGCAGAAGAAGGCGATGCTGCACTTCCAAGTTGCTGTCCTAAGGCCTGACGAACCAGTTGCTCAATCTGGGAACGTGATATGGAGTTTGTAAGTTGTGTCATAATATCGGGTCTCAATTTCTTGAATTGGATAAGTTATCTGTTTTTGTATGGAGTGTTTTATGTTTCAACGACCGTTAACTCGATCCCTGCATCCTGGATGACTGACTTCCATTTCTCTGAAATACCATCATCGACAACGATGTGATCCACTGCACTGAGAGGGCATAAATGGGCCAGTGCTGAATGACCAAATTTGGTACTGTCTGTGACAACAATGACTTCTTCTGCCGCTGCAAACATTTGTTGTTCGGTTTCCACTAAGAGCATGTTGCTGTTGTAAAGTCCATCTTCTGTAATACCGCCTACACTGATAATCAAACGTCGAACATTGACACTCTTGAGTGACTCTACTGCTGTCTTGCCTAGTGCGACGCCTGTTTTGGGGAACAGAAATCCTCCGATTAACATCAAATCGATATTGGGTTGATTGACCAACAAGTTGGCAATCGGCAGTGAATTCGTAACGACCTGTAGTTGTTTTCCCGCCAGTTGGCGGGCCACTTCCAAAGTGGTTGTGCCTCCATCCATAAGCACTGCTTCTCCGGGAGAGATCATGTTGGCCACAGTTTGTGCAATTAGCCTTTTTTGCCCAGAAGACATAAAAGACCGATCTTCAAAAGTAGCTAATGATTCTCCACTGTAAGCGGCCCCACCTCGGGTCCGTCGAATCTGACCGATTCCGTCAAGATACTCCAAATCCCTTCGAATGGTCGATTCAGAAGCACCCACAGAATCCATCAAATCCACAAGGGACACAAAACCCTTGTTTTCAACAATCTTTAGGATGCTTTCCCGTCTTTCGTCAAGCAACATTGACATGCAAACTCCTCCTGAGACGATATAATTCCCTAAAGAATATGCCTTCCAAAGTGCTTCATTTCAATCATTATTTGCAAAATAACATCAAATTCTTTCAAAATCAATCATTATCTGTCAGTTGTTTTGAATTTTCCTAAAGACTTCATCTTTCCTAAAGCAAATATTCATTTTGAACCGGAATTCAGTAAAGTTTCGCAAAACAACCTGTTTTGAACTCTGTTCAAAGTCCCAGTTTCGTTTTGCTTTCGCTCCTGTTGTTCGTTTCAGGAACGATTTAAAAACTGGCTAAGATCAAGTGCCGTTTCAGCTTTCAACGTTTACATATGAAAGAGCCTTCTTATTCGAGTGTAACGGTTGTCCTTATTTGACCGATTTTGCGTGTTCAAATCATCTCTGCTGAGTAGATTCGAATGAAACGATGACACATCCGAGTCCGTTGATGTCGATCTAAGTTGTTAGGGCTGCGCACAAGGACTGTGCGTTGAATAACTGTCAGGGAGGATCACGGTGAAACGAGCTATTCAAATTGCCGTATCAATTGCAATGGTTATGGTGAGTGGTTGTGCCACTGGACCGGAGCGTCATCTCTCAAAACTGAAGAGCGCGAAACCGGGTGTGAGCCGCGCTTCAGAGCTAGAAGAGCCTCCCTATGTTCTCGCGCTAGACGATGATACTTTCTCAGAGCCTGCTAAAAACGTTTCCCAGTCAATGACACGGCAGGTAGCCCATGATCAACAGCTTGCCACGCCTATTGAGCCATCAGAATCCCTCCTTCTGCCTGCGCCTGATGAAGTTGACAACGAACAATCTATGGGGTTGACGTTAGAAACGCTGGAAGAAATGGCGTTGTCCAACAATCCTACTTTAGTCCAGGCGATGGCACAGGTTGATGCAGCCTCTGGTTCTGCTTACCAGGCAGGTCTCTATCCGAATCCCGTAGTGGGATATGCCAGTGATCAAATTGGTATTGCAGGCACTGCTGGCGAATTACAGGGTGGTTACGTTTCACAAGAGTTTGTGACGGGCGGTAAATTGCAACTGAGTCGTGCGAAATGGTCGCAGGCAGCACGGATTGCAGAAACGAATCGGTCTGCTCAATATGATCGCGTGTTGAACGACGTTCGCATGCATTTCTACAAGACACTGGCGGCACAGCAGCTTGTGGAAGTTCAAAAGCAACTGGTTGCGAATGCAAAAGATAATGTCCAAACTCATAAAGAGATGCTGAATCTCGGACAAACAAATACGCCGGGTCTTCTGCAATCAGAAATCAACTTGCGACAGAATCAACTGAACTTGCAAACGGCCGAGAATGATCTTGAGCAAGCGTGGCGAAATCTGGTTGCGATGGTAGGCACGCCTGAATTATCTCGTACCACGTTACATGGTACTCTTGAACCAACTGAAGAAAAGTTAGATTGGGAATCAGCGTTTCATCATCTTTTGCAAAATAGTCCTGAATTGGTGGCAGCTTGGGAAAAAGTTTGCCATGACGAGATCACGGTGGAGCGAGAACGGGTTCAGCCGATTCCCAATATTCTGGTCAATGTGGATTTTGGTCACAATTTTGAAACGGATAATTCTGTCGCGGGGGTGACTGCCGGTGTTCCTCTTCCCATTTTCGACGATAACAGTGGTACTATTGACCAGGCAATGGCCGATCTCAACCGATCAAGGGCTGACGTGAAGCGGCTGGAGTTAACTTTGAGTGTCAAGCTTGCTGATCAATATCGAAATTATCAGACCAACTGGCAACACATTCAGGCTTACCAGAGTGAGATGTTGCCGAAGGCCAAACAGGTTTATGAACTGTTGCACAAAAGTTACATCATGCGGCGAGCTACCTGGCCCCAAGTGCTCATGGCACAAAAAAACTATCTTGATTTGCAGGCTCAGTACATTGACGCATTGTTAGCGTACCGTGAAACGGATATCTCTATTCGCGGGATGTTATTGACGGGTGGGTTAACCGAACCTCCAGCACCGCTGAGCGGTGGTCATATCAACTCCGTTCCCAAGCCACGGTAACCATAAATTTTATTAACAAGAATCAAACTCTCAACAACACAACGATTCGTTATTTGATGAAAGGCCTTCTTATGGGCACTCCCAAAGATCGCAGAGACTTTCTTGTGCAAGG
This sequence comes from Gimesia aquarii, assembly GCF_007748175.1. Classification (NCBI taxonomy): domain Bacteria; kingdom Pseudomonadati; phylum Planctomycetota; class Planctomycetia; order Planctomycetales; family Planctomycetaceae; genus Gimesia; species Gimesia aquarii. Next base: position 1,768,354 of record NZ_CP037422.1, on the reverse strand, counting down.
AGCGGCAGCCACAGCTGGACTATTCGCCGCGGGTTCGGTCATGGGGCAACAGCCTGAAGGGGTCTCTCATTCTGATGAATACAATGGTCAAGGTGGAGAATTTCCTCGTACGCACCCCGGTCGAGGTGGCCCAGTTGGTAGTCCGACTGATCGTGGCAAGCTGGTACCCGGGCTTCGAAAATCAGGGCTCCCGCCTGTCAGAGTCACTGCACCTGACTTGGAAAAGCAGAGTGGTAAAATCGTAAATGGTGTTAGGGAGTTTCACCTGCAGGCAACTCCTGTGCGTCGCGAATTGTTACCTGGTATCTGGATGGATGCCTATGGATATAATGGTCAATTTCCAGGGCCTGTATTGGAATTGTACCAAGGCGAGCGAGTGCGAATTGTATTTCGCAACGATTTGCCGGAACCAACCACGCTGCATTCGCATGGCCTCGAATTACCGGTTTATATGGATGGCATTCCGGCGGTGACGCAAAATTTAGTCAAGCCCGGTCAAACATTTGTGTATGAATATGACGTGCACCAGGAGGGCAGCTGCTTTTTACATCCCCATGTCGCGATGCAGGAAGCCATTGGCATGGTTGTTCCTTTCGTCATTCATCCCAAGGTTGCCTACGAACCAGTGGTGGACCGTGATTTTGTACTGGTCACCCAACAATTCTCTATGTTGCCTAACGCAGAGATTCCCGACACTCAGTCGATGGACTGGAACTTTGTCACGATCAACGGGCGGTGCGGACCTTATACAACACCTCTAGTATGCAAGTTAGGGGAACGTGTGCGTATTCGATTTATGAACTTTAGCACGTTACACCAGCATCCGATGCACCTGCACGGCCACACTTACTGGGTGACAGGAACAGAGGGCGGCCGCATACCTGATTCGGCCTGGGTGCCCGGCAATACTGTCATCCTTGGTGTGGCACAGTCACGGGATGTGGAATTCATCGCCAACAATCCGGGCGACTGGGTACTACATTGTCACATGTTCCACCATATGATGAACCACATGGTTTCCCAGGTAGGTCCAATCATTCGTAAAAAGAAAAATGATCCCGGTTTTGATGTTCCCGGATATCCACAGATGATGTCCAGCGCGAAGTGGACGAAGGAAGACTTGCATAAACTAACAAGTCGCCGCGAAACACAGGGGATGCGCGAGGGTTGGTTTCATGGTGTCAAAGGGCTCTTCACAGTGCTTCGCGTTCTCCCGCCTGAATTGTACGATAAAGTCATGCTGACCAATGATCCGGTTCCTCCGAATTCGAGTTCACCACTTAATCCACCACCGGGAAGTCAGTCGATTTGAGAGGATCTTGTTGAACCTGAATTGTTGTGGGAGCAATCAGATCACATGTGGTTGACTTACTCTTCGATGACAACACGCCGCTCAACAATTTTGATTTTCCCGGCAGCGAAGAGTCGAATCATGCGGGGGTAGAGTTCACATTCAGACTGGAACACATTGGCTGCTACCTGGTCTGGTGTGTCAGTGCCTTTGACGGGAACCGCTGACTGGCCGATGATGGGACCATGATCGTATTCGTTATCGGCAAAGTGAACGGTGCAACCACTGACTTTGACTCCGCGTTCGACGACAGCTTCATGAACTTTATGGCCGTAATAACCCTTACCGCAAAATGCGGGAATGAGTGCCGGGTGAATATTCATAACTTTGTATTGGAAATCATCGGGAATATGAATCAGAGCCAGCCAGCCAGCGAGTGTGACCAGATCAACTTCTGCACTGCGACAAAGATCAAAAATTGCTTCGCTAAAATCATGAATGTTTTTGTAGTCACGTCGACAGATCACTTCACAGCGAAGACCCGCGGCTTTCGCTTTGTCAACGCCACCACAGTCGGGACGACTGGCAATGACTAAAGGAATTTCAATTTTGAGTTCGCCAGCAGCCTCTTTTTCGAGAAAATTGGTCAGGGTTGTTCCACCACCGGAAATTAATACTACCAGTTTCAAGGGGCGATTCAGGATGGGAGACAGAGTGCGATCCGCGTTCATGTTTGTGATACAATACTCTTAAATAGTAAGATTCATTTTAACTTTGATGATCGGACTTTGATTCCGGATTTGATTCTGCTTTTGAAGGTTCCGATTGTGATTCAAGCCGGTCAAAACTAACCTGGTCCTGATTTGCCTGTAAACGTTTTTCTTTGAACTGCTTATCTTTTTGCATTGTTTTCCACATCACAATCGCAACTCCCGCTATGAGGATGATAAAAGCACCAGCCATGAGTTGCAAAAACGCCTGGCTCCCTTTTTCATCGGTGATTGCAGGAGACCATTCTAGTTGCCTTGCTAAAATTAAGGGAGCGACTCGCGTCGTGTCTTGTGCATTATAGGCATACATTTTAAAGAGGTAGCCAGTCACCGTTACATTATCGATTACATCAGTGCCTGCTGGCAGACCATTTTGTAATGCCTCTGGTACTTCTGTGCAAACCACTACTGTCGGATTCTGTTGGGAGTCGTCGGTAAACAGCCAGGCTTCATAAAGCGTCTGAATACCATACTCATTTTTTTCTGCCGGATAATGCATCAATTTACGAACCCGGCCCTTCAGAGTGACCAATCTGCCTTTATAACGACTGCTGTTTTTGAAGATATCTCGAAATAGTGGCAGTGTGAGTTCAGGATGTTCTTGAAAGGTTTTCAGTTCTGCCCGTCTTTGTTGTAGATTAAATTCTGCAGCCAGTTTTTGATCTTTCAAACTGGTTTCGCGCAGATGCTTAAGCACGTAGTAATACAATGCTTTTTCTTCGGGAATGATGCCTCGAAAGTCACGATCCTGAACTTCGTTAAACAAAGAAGGGGCGAGTTGATCCGGGAACGGCTTAAATGGATCCGTGGCTGTTTCTTGAGCAATCACAAATAAGGGGGGGAACGTTCCAACAAGTCCGGTCAAAATCAGGATTTTGAGATAAGACTGCATGATTCACCCTCTTACTTTTGATTCATTAAGTTGTTTTATAGAAATCAATTATGACAATTGACAGATCACTCTATTTTGTCGGAAGTGTAATGATTTGTCGAGCTTAAAAAAAATCGGGCTTGAGTCAATCTTCGTGGCGCAATCCCTTATTTGATAAGAACTTTTGTCGATTACATCTTCTGAGAGAGCATTGACACAAAATAGAGGATCTCTATAATTCTCTTGAAATACAGGACGAAGTAAATCCAAGTTTTTCTTGTATTTCTTTGGGGTTAGAGCGATCTCCCCATTTAGAGACGATGTCAAAATCTGGGCACTCGAAGTATATTTCTCTACTTCAAGTTTAAATATTAATCGAATTCAATTGTAATGGAGACAACCAGTAATGGCTGAAAATGTATTGGAATTTACTGATGCAAACTTCCAGTCTGAAGTTTTGGAAGCATCTGAACCTGTATTAGTAGATTTCTGGGCGCCTTGGTGTGGTCCTTGCAAGATGATGATGCCAACCATTGAAGAAATCGCCAATGATTACTCAGGTCGTATTCGCGTTGGAAAACTGAATACAGATGAAAATCCAGGCATCGCTTCTTCAAGCAACATCAGTGCGATTCCTACTGTTAAACTTTATAAAAATGGTGAAGTGGTTGAAACGTTCGTAGGTGTGACTCCCAAAGATCGATTTGCGACTTCATTGGATAGCCAAATATAATCGTAGTGGAAACCTGCGGTATTATTTCATAGTGGGCAGAGAGGATGGTAACTTTATCCTCTTCTGCCCTTTTTGTCGTTTTACTGATTTGCGTTACCGACTGTTCAAAGTGATTGATAAGAAACGGATTTCTGTACTTTGAACTTGATAGGGTTATAGGGTGAAACGCCGTTTGGGAAAGGAATCCCGGCATGAGTGATGGTGCCAAGTCTGACCAGAAACCACAGTCTCCCCCTCCCTTTGCTGGGTTCAAATCAACGAGCCATGAGCAAGCAGATTCGCTTCCATTGCCTGGTCCAGGCGGAGTTGAACGTCGGGCGGATCAGCCCCATTCATCGGCTGAATCTGATAAGGTAGAAGCGACTTCTTTTTTCAGCGATCAGAAACAAGCCGAACTGGAAAAAAGTTTTGCCTATGCAGCGACCGCTCAGAACTTACAGAGTGCAGGGGCAGAAGAAGCAGGTGCTTCTCTGACGGGGGCCGAGCTGTTATCGCAAGCTGGTGACATCGCTAACTATCTAAAATCACAGTTTGTGGAAATCAATCGGCGCGAACAGACTCTTAATACTCAATTAGGAGAAATCGACAATGAGCGTCGCAAGATTCGCATGTGGATCAGCCAGATTGAAGAACAATATGACGAGCGTGAAGCAAGTATCCGCGACAAAGAAACGGAATTGATTCGTAAAGCTGTCGAATGTGAAAAACTGGCCAAAACCTTGCAACATGAACAGGAAAAGCTCTTCGAGTCTCAGGATATCCTGGAACAGGAACGTTCAGAAATGCGTGACCAGATCCTGATGGAGTTTGCGCAGCAAAGAGAAAGTTTGGAGCGTGATCGGCTGGATTTGATTAATGAACGCAATCGCATTCATGAACAGGTTCTCGAAACACTATCCAGTCAGCGTAGCGATTTAGATCGGGATCGAGATGAGTGGCAGGGAGTGAAACAGACTGAACTGGATCACCTGAAAAAAGAGCGAGAATTTCATGAGCAGACGATAAAAAAAGTCGAAACAGAATTAGCTTCTCGAAAAGAGAAATTTGAGCTTGAGCAGAAAACATTACAGGCAGAATGGCAATCACAAAAACAGACTGATGAAGCGGAACTGGAGTCACGCAAAAGAGATTTTGTGATTCGTTCAGAAGAAATTGAGCACCAACTCAAAATACAACGTGAAGATCTGCAGCGCGAATACGCTTCACGTGAAGATGCTTTCGAACAAAAACGAACTCTAATCGAAAACCGAATTAAGTTTCAGGAAAATCATTTGTTACGTTTGCGAAGTCAGATTGAACAGGATCAGCATGATTTCCAGCGCCAACAGCAAGTTCAACAACAGCAACACGAACAGAACGAGCGGATTCATATCTTAAGAATGAAGCAGCTTGATCGGTTTCGTGATTTGTTGCAACAGCGTGAGCAGTCCCTTGAAAAAGAGCGGGCTTTGCACATCGAACTTCGTCGCTCGGTCGAACGTTATGAGCAGACCCAGAAACAGAGAATGACAGAAGAGCACGAGCTCTGGCAAACGGAACGAGAAGCACAACAAGTAGAACTACGTCGTCAACAGGATATGCTGGCACTCCATGCGGAAAATCTGGAACGCCGCCGCGAGAGGTTAGATACCTTACGAGCGGAAGTGGAAGAAACCCATCGTGGAACATTGGAAATGCGCCTGGCGTTGGAAGAAGGTTGGGCCCAATTAACACAGACGGAAGGGGAAGATGCCGCCCGCGAACGGTTGGAAAAAGCCAGAGAGGCGCTTGCCACGCACTACCGCCAATTACGGGAATCATTGTCAGTAGAACGACAGGAACTCGATCATTCTCAAGAGTTATTTCATCGGCACCGCGATGAATTTCGTCAGGAACGACAGAATGTTTCAGATTGGATCGCAGAACGTGATGAGCAGATCAGACAGAGAAGCGAACAATTGCGTTTCGAAGCAGAAAAGCTGGCGATTCGAGATGCGACCTGGGATCAGAAACGTGAAGTCTGGCTTCAAGAAAAAATACAGGCCGAACAGATCATTCGTGATTTGTTACAGCAACTAACCGATTTGACAGGAATAGAAGGAACACTAGAAGAAGGGGTCGCATTTTCGAAAACGAAAGCGACAGACCTGCTCGAAGAAGAATTATCTGAAACGAAGCTTGATGAGCCAGTTGATCAACTGACGGAAGCAGGTGACGATGAAGCGGAGCTTGATCGGTTGGATTAAGCTATCCGCCTTGTCAGGGGAAAGTTAACGCAGGTCTTTCCAAGCATCCCAGCAGAGAAATAATACGAGACCGGCAGAGATGAGGAACATGATGTCCATCACGGTACTGCCGCGAAAGGGCATGCCAATAATCATGTCAACCAGAGCGAGTACCGCCACTAGTCCGGAGGCGGCCATTGAGCCTATGATCATTTTCTTGGGTGCATCCGTCATTGAGACTTTCATTCCTCTCTACTTTATTCTGTCGCTCTACCATATTTATCTGGAGGCCAACCGGTTCTTCTGTTTTCTTTCTGTTCTCTGAAACAGGATTTATTGAACTCTGATTTGCATCCTTGTTTTAGTATACCGTACCGATCGAGGGAATTTCCAGTCGATTCTTGGCCTGAGTCATTTCTAAACTTTATGTTGTGTGCTGAACGAACACCTGAAAAACCGTTAAAACTCTAATATTCGGTTTGACGAATGAGTCTCAGGAGAGCGAACAGAGTTCGATAATATGGCCATCAGGATCATTCAGGAATGTTTGAGTCGCTCCATCAGGCCGCGATTTGGGAGGCGAGACAATGGGAATACCCTGGCTGACCGCCTTATCATAGGCTTGTTTTGCATCATTGACCTGAAATGCAAAATGGTGCGTGCGTGTGTTTTGATCGGGGTCAAGTTGCCCTGCCTTGCCTGACTGATCGTGTTCGAGAATCAAATGAATTTGCTGATTTCCAATTTGGAACCAGTGTCCTTCAAAAGAGAAAGCAGGTCGCGGAACGTGTTCCATACCTAAAAAGTCAACATAAAACTGGCGGGATGCTTCCAGATCTTTTACGACAAGCGTAATGTGATCGAATGATTGAACGCAAACCTTATCTGAAACGACAGAATCACTCATAGGTCAATATTTCTCCTGATTGATAGTGGTGGTTTAGGAAGCGGCGGAAGTCAGGATGGGTTCTCCCACACTCCAGGTTGCTCCCTCCCTCACAACGTGTCGATAAAGTGTATCACGTTCGACGGGAATCCGACCGGCCTCTTCAATCAGTCGGTGTAGTTGTTCTACAGTCAGGCCTTCTGGTGTTTTGGCGCCGGCATCGTGATAAATCAGTTCATGGACAACAGTGCCGTCCAGATCGTCTGCTCCAAAACTCAATGCTGTTTGTGCGGTTTTCTCGCCTAACATAATCCAGTAGGCTTTGATGTGGTCAAAATTGTCCAGCATGATTCGCGACAGCGCAACGACTTTGAGATCCATCATGCCGGAAGCTTTTCGGATTTCTGACATGCCTGTATTTTCAGGATGGAAGGCCAAAGGAATAAAAGTCTGAAAGCCTCCTGTTTCATCCTGCAAGTCTCTAAGGCGGCACAAGTGGTCAATGCGGTGTCTGGCTTGCTCGTAGTGGCCGTATAGAATCGTGGCATTGCTTCTTAAACCGAGACTATGTGCTTCGCGATGAATGTTCAGCCAACTTTCGGCATCAGCTTTGTGCTCACAAATTTGTTCGCGGATTTCAGGATGGAAAATTTCAGCCCCGCCTCCGGGCATACTGGAAAGCCCTGCTTCCATCATTTGCTCTAAAACCCAGCGTGTTGGCTTTTTTGTCAAAAAACTAAACCAGTTGATTTCCACGGGAGTCCAGGCTTTGATATGCAGTTCCGGATATTCTTCTCGAATCACTCGTACCACATTTAAATACCAGTCAAATTTTTTCTGATGATGTAATCCGCCGACGACGTGAATTTCAGTGGCTCCAGTAGCCCGTGCTTCCTGAACACGCTCGCGAATCATCTCGTCTGTGAACGTGTAACCTCGGGGTGATTTCAGATCGGACCGGAATGCACAGAACTTACAGCGATAGACACATACATTTGTGGGATTCAAATGTATGTTCGTATTATAAAATGCAAAGTTGCCGTTCTTACGTTCGCGAACCTGATTGGCGAGTTGCCCCAGCGTGAGAATATCCACTTTCTCATCCAGAAAAACCCCTTCATCGAAGCTGATTCGTTCTCCGGCTTCTACTTTGCGGGTAATGACTTCTAACTGTTCCTGTTCGTTTTGATTTAAATTCATCAGACTGACTGTTGATTTTTTTAAGTAATTCTTTTGCTTTGCAGCTCTGTATCGAAAACATGCGAGCTGACCCTGTTAATCGCTCTCTATGAGCACTTCTATTATGACGATTCAGACAGTCTTATGCGAGCCAGACGTCAATCAATCCCACAAAGAACAAACCAATACTGATCAGAGCATTGACATGAAAAAATGCCAGATTGACGCGTCCCAGATCTTCCGGATTTACAAGCAGATGCTCGTACACCAGTAGACCGGATACGACAAGAATTCCCAGTAAAAAAGGGATTCCCAGGTTGGCTACATACCACAGACTGAAAAGGCAGACAATGGTCATGAAGTGACTGAGCATGGCAAAGCGGAGTGCTTTTTTGATGCCCCATCGGGAAGGGATGCTGGAAAGTCGCTTTGCCTGGTCAAATTGCACATCCTGGCAGGCGTAAATGATGTCAAAGCCTCCCACCCAGAAAAATACAACGGCCCCCAACAGCAGTGGTTCAATCGAAAGGCTGCCTCGAACGGCAATCCATGCGGCAATCGGAGAGAGCATGAGAGCCGTGGAGAGCCAGTAATGACACCAGATGGTAAATCGTTTGGCATAAGAATAACCAAGCAAGAAGAGCAGAACGGGGACCGAGAGATAAAGGGGCCAGCGATTCGGAAGAAAGAGGAGTGTCGATGCAATGAACGCCAGCGACGTGATCAGAGTAAAGAGAAATACCGCACGCACACTAATCAACCCAGCGGGGAGGTGGCGGCCTTGAGTGCGCGGGTTTTGTGCGTCGATTTCGCGATCAACGAGTCTGTTAAATGCCATCGCCGCTGAGCGGGCAAACAGCATACATAACAGAATTCCCACTAACTGCTGCCAGCGAACTTCGTGTCCGCGCCAGGCCAGCACTGCTGAGAGTAGTGCAAAAGGGAGTGCAAAAATGGTATGGCTGAAGCGAATTAATTCCAGCAGTAGACGCAGTCGGGCCAACATTTTTAAGTCCAGAAATGGGGTTTGTCTTCAGACACACAAGGTTATGAATGCATATTTGCTGTGGTTTATCTTAGCTGATTGCGAGACGGCTCCCAAGTCAGCCGGCCGCGAAACTGAGTGCAAGGCCAGGGAAATCTACATTTCTTAGATTACCTCGATGGGAAAGTGTTGAGCGAAGCGACATAATTCAGAAAACGCTCATCGACTCCAGGGATATCGCGTGGAAGACGCGCACTTAACACTTCAGGTTGATCGTCTGTTTTGAGTTCTGCCAGATAGTCCAGTAGCGTGGCGCGTGCATCGGGGTTACTGTTAAGCATGAAATGAACCCAGGCCCAGGCTTCCTGATAGTCTACCCGCTGCATCTGCGAGACTTTTTCAAGCTGTTCCAGCCGTTTCATATCGGGCTTCCAGCCATTATCAAGTGCTGCCGTTAAACGCGACGCATGATCGCGGTTGATTTGCCCTGGTGTATTCCCAGCAACTTCAAAATATTCCGCAAGTCCTTCATCCAACCAGAGTGGTACTGTTTTCAGGCTGGCATGTAGTAGTCCATGTGTAAATTCATGTCGCAAATCTTCCTGAATACGCTCCCCCCAAAACGTGTACACGGCTAATTCTTTCGGCGTTCCGACAAAGTAGGCGCGCCGCGGAGGCAAACCCGGGTAGGTGAGATCCAGATAGTTGCGATATTCTTCTTCGTTCGAGAAGAGATACACAGTCACTTGCTCGCTGTTAAGCGGGATGTTTAATGTCTCGGCGACATCTTCACGCAGTTGAATTAAGTCCTGAAACAGTTCATGGTCCTGGCCCAGTTTAAAATCACTCAAGACAATTAATTGTTCTGCACTGACGCTATGTCGGGCCGGCAGATGGACGGTTTGATTTTTTGCCGCGCTATGACATCCTTCAGTCAGAAGCAGGCAGAAAGTCAGACAAACACTCAAAGCCATTGATTTGAGTGCTGTCAGACAATGCGTGTCTGAAATGTTACCAAAACTAGTGAGTGATTGTGGTTTCACGGTGGGTGGGTATTATCTTATTGAGCGGTAAGTGGATCAAAACCTGGGGCTATGGTTTATTAAAGTTTGACGGAAGTCTCTTCTTTCTCAGCAGAACGTTTCTTGTTTGGCAGTTGGAACACCCCATCAAGCAGTCCATTTGAGGCGGATTGAATGATGAGATTTCCTTTGCCGTCATCAATCAATGACTGCGCCAATCTTGGGTGCTCTTTCCAGTTCGCTGCACGCCATTCTCTGATGTCAACATAAGCATCGCGGAGCCCGGCTTGTGATTTGGGGACCACTAACCAACCTTCTTTCGATTGGATTAAATGATATTCAAAAGCGGCGTACATGCCTCCGGCTCCAATCAGCATGAAGAGCAGAGACGCTATAATTCGGCGCATCTTAGCACAGTTCCTTGTATTAAATAGTAGTCCATCGTCTTAGATCAGGGGCGGGATCATCTCAGAAACAGGGAAATGCAGCAAGAGTGAACTTGTGGTCTCAGGATAGGATTGTATTTGTTTGTACATTATGGGGGGGCTGGTTAATTGAAGTAGTCACCCGGACTGATTTTTTTGCCACACAGGAACTGAGCAATCTGCATGGCGCGTTTCCCCTGTGGCTGTACCTGTTTCAGCTCCAGGAACCCATCACCGGATCTGATTATCACCCGTTTTGTATTGGCAAAAACGACTGTTCCGGGAGACGAATCTTGTTGTCCTTGATTGACGTTAAGTGATTTCAGCTCGTCTGTTGTGACATTTTCGACATCCAGAACGAGCAATCTTAATGGTTCTTGTCCGGATTGGTGTAAAAATGAGAAAGGGCTTGGCCAGGGCTGCATGGCTCTGACATGACACCCGATTTGAAAGGTGCTTTGATTCCAGTCAATGGCACCTTCCCCTTTATCCAGAGTGGGAGCTAACGTTGCTTCTTCATGATTTTGAGGAGTTTCCACCAGCGTACCCTGCTCAATGCTATCGAGCACTTGCATCGCGAGTGGGGCAGCAAGTGCCGCCAGTCGTTCTTGAACTTCGCCTGTGGTTTCTTTGGGGCCGATTGGCGTTTCGACCATGGCAGCCACAGGACCGGAGTCAAGAGAACGCTCGATCCGAAACAGGGAAACACCAGTTTTGGTTTCTCCATTCCGAATCGCATACAAAATTGGGGCCGCCCCACGGTATTTAGGCAAGAGTGAGGCATGTAGATTGAAAGCCCCCTGCTTCGGGATGTCCAACAGCTTTTGTGAGAGAATCTGACCATAAGCGGCTACCAGGAAAACATCTGCCTTTAGATTTCGTAGTTCATCGAGCGATTCTGATTGGTTAATTTTGGGAGGTTGAAAGACTGGAATCTCGTGCTCGAGTGCTAATTCTTTCATTGGATTATTGTGCCGATGATGCCCACGGCCGGTGCGGTCAGGCTGAGTATACAAACCGAGAACCTGATGATCGGAATCGATGAGCGCCTGAAATGCGGGGATGGCAAACGTCCCGGTTCCCATCATCACAACTTTTAATGGCACTGGTATTTCTCCTCAATCTAGACTAACAATCAATCATTTCTAAGCTGAAAACCACTCAATTGCGATCAGGTTTCCTGAAAAACCTCGTATTGATTTTCGACAATGCGCGAACAAACTTCAGGAGTTAACTGATTTTTTTTAGCCCAGATCGAGTTCCAATTGAGATAGTTGTTTGCGAATTTCCTCATCAGACGGGTATTCGCCTTGTTGCTGTTTATGCAGGAATTCAGATTCAAAATCTGCAATTTGCGCTTCCAGCTCTTCGCGCTTTGCTTCAACCATTCGATCGGGAAACAAAATTCCTTCCAGATGATCATGCTCATGCTGCACAGCACGGGCGGCCAGATCATCCAGAGTGATTTCAAACAATTGACCATCCAGATCATAGGCTTCGACCGTGATTTCTTCCGATCGTTTGACATCTCCATAAAGCTGCGGAAGACTTAGACAGCCTTCTTCGCCTTCAGTGGTCCCTTTGCGTTTTGTGATTTCCGGATTAATGAATACAAATTCTTCTTCTGTTTCATTGGGGTCCGATGTCAGGTTGATCACAAACAGACGATACGGAAGTGCCACCTGATTGGCAGCTAAGCCGATTCCCCGTGCCTCATACATCAGATCAAACATCGTTCGCACCGTATCACGTAAATCTGGTGATATGCTTTTGATGGGCTTCGAAACCCAGCGGAGAGCGGGGTGGGGATAGTTCACGATTTGTAGAGCAGCCATAACTATTGATGTTACCCCTGGCAGGGTATTTATACAGTGGGAGTTCTCATAAAAGTCTCATTTATCCCGGCGAACGCAATGCGCAGGCGAGTCGATAAATGACATAACTACCTGTATATCAAGGCTGAAAGCGAGATACAATCCATATGTCCGCGAACAAATGCATTGTTGCAGTTTTTTTGTACAATGCTTCCTGCCCTCATGGCAGGAAACGATTGATAGATCCTGCCCTTCGGCCTGAATCAGGCCGAGTTGACAAGACTGCAGTGAATCACTTCTTTGTATTTGGCTTAATACATGGGAAGTGGATCAAGTGGTGCATAGGCTGTTGTAGGAACAGTCCCTTGAATCACAGGAGCACCAGCCGTCGATTGATAGGTGTTGTAGCTGTTATAAGCTCCCTGTGGTGCGTATGTAGGAGCACCAAGGCCTGTTCCACAATTACCAGATGAGCATCCACCTCCACTGAAGGGAGCTGTGGGACCATAGTATCCACCACAACGTGATCCGCAGTGACAGCCTGTCGTCATGGTAATTAACGCAAGACCCAGAAACATAAATCCAAAACGTTTCATTAGAGTAATCCTTTTCTTCAACAATGACGCGATAAAAAGTTTATCGCTGATCTTCAATTTGTGATGTGGAATAGTATCGATAGGTTATGAAGCAACCGAAGTTGCCGATTTGTTTAAGTTGATAGGAACTTGACTGGAATTCAGACCAGCCCAGTGTGCGGTAAATCCACCAGGATGCCGCTGTGGATTTGTAACAAAAGCAATTGATTCATCTCGGATTTCATTGACTCCTTCGGTCAATGAGACCGTGGCGGAGTGCTGTCCCCTCCAAATTTGGAGACCGGGTCCAAACCCTTGAAACTGACCTGAGATTACGGTTTCCCAACCGGATGAAATTCGACTGATGCTGACACCCAGCTGACGCCGTAAATTCCACCAGCGAAAAAACGTTTCCAGGGAGGTGACCCAGACAAGCGGTATTTGCTTTCGATCCAGGTTGATGTTTTGTAACAACAGGTCGAGTTCTTTCCGCGATGGAACTGAAGGGAGCGATACAGGCAACCCTTTTCGGTATCTGCTAATCAAATCCACACGGAATTTACGTTGTATTTGAGAATCGAATTTTCCATGCCAGTCGTATTCTGATTTCAGGTGCAACAACTCCAGGGGAACCGGTAAGGGGCTCATCACATTGGAGTACTCACGAAATTCTTTTCCTAAAGCAGATTCGCCGTAGCAGATCACACCCTGATAAGGGTAGGGATAGTCGGCTAATCTGATCCAGGCGCCTCCCGTCTGTTGTAAACGCTCTTTGAGCTGTATGACAAACTGGGAATGAAACTGTTCGACTTCGACATCGGCTTGTTTACCCAGTTCACTCTTCTGGCGACCAGTGGCAGAGGGGCTGGCAAATTCAGAAAGGTCAATCAATGGAATATTGCAGTGAGAGAGAATCTGCAAGTCATGCTCATTGAAAGTTTTCTGAGATCCTACCAGTAACAGGTTCCACCGCGATGGCTGGTAACCTGAAAGCTGAGCCAGGTCATCCTGAAGTTCGATAACCGAAAGTCCCATTTCGCGCAAGCCCTCTCTAACAGGAGTGGAAACCCCTGCAAGAAGAATAGGGTATTCTGGTAAATGACGCGAAACGGACATGGATTAAGTTGTCTTTATATGTGAAACAAATAATGTTGATGCATCGTTCAATATCATTGGAAATGAAACAACGCAACTTGACACGAAAGGTAATCTAGTGAATCAATTGATGGGTAATCAGTGTGGGAGGTGAGTGACAGGCCCATAGAACAGGCGCAAGAATCACTAATGTGAGGCGGGAAGATATTGCTTTTTGTAAGTCAGGTCAATACGAATGCAAAGAATGAAATAAGAAAGTACAAAAACCTTTAACCTTTTTTCTGATTTGGTCATTTTTTACCAAAAATATTTCTGAAATCTGATTCTTGCCGGATGGAATTCGCCTCCTTGGAAGGAATGACAGTGGAGATATTTCATACGAGTTAGATCAAATATCATCTGAAATTTGTGGTTCACAAAGGGAATTTCAGAGCCAATTTACGATTTTCAAATTCCCTTAAAAATTGGGGTTGGTGAAAATCATGAATCCCAACTATACTCCCCCTCTCGCGAAACAAATGGATTGGTTTGTGAGAATGATTTTCGAGAATTTGAAAAGGAAGCGATTCTTAAAAATAAGAAGCTTCTTTCAATATTGAGCGAAGATCAAAGTACTGACTGATATTATACAACAACGTCATAGCATGGAGGCGCGGCGTGGAAACAGTTCTGGTTGTTGGACTTGATACGGTTGCCGGAGCAAATATCGCAACCTGTTTATCCAATCGATATCGGGTTATCGGATTAACTTCATCGACACCAGTTTCCATCCAGGGATGTGAAACTCATACTTATCTGGAAGATGACGTCGAGACCGCCGAACATTGGCTCTCAACAATTCGTCCACAGTGGGTCGTCTATTGTGGCGTTGCCGCTCACTCTGCCTGGTCTGTTGATCCGGCGAAATTCACCTCGAACGATCCTGTATTGGCAGTCCGTAACTGGGTGAATGCATCGGAGTTGCACTGTGCACGCTTTACACATATTTCATCTGACGCCGTTTTCACGGGACCTTGGATGTTTCACGAAGAAGACTGTCAGGGCGTGTGTGAAAGCCAGGAGGCAGATTTAATTCGTGCTATCGAACGTGAAGTCAGCCTTTGTGATAATACTCTGATTATTAGAACGAACGTGTTTGGCTGGTCACCGACTGCTCATGGTACAGGTAGCATCGAAGAAATCGTGCAGACATTGGAGGCAGGTACATTTTCTCAAAACGATTGTTATCGGCATGCGACGCCTTTATTAGCAACCGACCTGGCTGCAATTATCGAACATGCTTATCAGGAACGTTTGACAGGAATTTTTCACGTCGCAGGTGGCGAACGTATCAGTCCTGCAGATTTCATTCAACGACTCGCAAAAACGTTTGGACTTTCGGAACCGGCATTTCCCCGGGCTGAAGTGTTGAATGAAAGACCCACTGGTTTCGCCAATGGAGAAACGTCACTTCATACTCAAAAAATTCGTCGTCAGTTGAGTATTTCAATGCCCATGCTTGACGATGGTTTGAAACGACTTTATGACCAGCAACATAATGGCTTTCTCAATCGTTTGAATAATGAGCCAGCCAGGCAGTTCGAACAGGAAATTGCTGCTTAGGCAACATAAGGTAATCAAAATCAAACCCTCGCTAAAAGCGAGGGTTTTTTATTGATTGGCTGATCGATGTTTTAAGCCAGGATTTTCTTGACGATCTTGGCTTGATTGACCCCAATCAAACGCTGATCCAATCCCTGGAAGCGGTAAGAGAGTCGTTCGGGATTCAGTCCCAGAAGATGCAAAATCGTGGCGTGTAAATCATATACGGGAACTTCATCTTCAATCACGTTGAACCCGAAATCATCGGAGCGTCCGATCGTAGTTCCCCCTTTGATGCCACCTCCTGCCAGCCACATGGTAAACGCATTGGGGTGATGGTCACGTCCGTCATTTCCCCCCTGCACCATGGGAGTACGACCGAATTCTCCTCCCCAAATGACGAGGGTATCTTTTAATAAACCACGTTGTTTGAGATCTTTAATCAAAGCTGCTGCGCCTTGGTCGGTGGCTTTACAGTTATTCTTCAAACCACCTACTAGACCGCCATGCTGGTCCCAGGATTCATGGAACAACTGCACGCAACGCACACCTCGTTCAACGAGTCTGCGGGCGAGAAGACAGTTATTTGCAAACGAGGTTTTGCCAGGTTCGGCGCCGTACATTTTGAGCGTTTCTTTAGTTTCCTGGGCGATGTTCATGACATCGGGGGCACTGGATTGCATACGGTACGCCATTTCAAACGAGTTGATGCGTGTGGCAATTTCCGGATCGCCCACTAGATTCAAGCGATTTTGATTCAAGGCTTTTAACGTATCGAGCGAGTCACGTTGTAATTGCTCGGAGACTCCTGGTGGATTTTTTAAGTAGAGTACGGGTTCCTGTCCGCCACGGAACATGACCCCCTGATGAACTGTCGGGAGAAAACCGCTGCCCCAGCACGAATTTCCACCGCTGGGTCCTTTGTTACCGGAACTGAAAACAACGAAACCGGGTAGATTTTTTGACTCACTTCCTAATCCATAGAGCGTCCAAGCCCCCAGACTCGGTTTTCCAAAAAGTTGTGAACCGGTGAGTGCCTGAATTTGAGCGGGTGCATGATTGAAGGCATCGGTTTTCATACTTTTGATGATCGCGATGTCGTCGGCGACTTCTGCCAGATGAGGTAGCAGTTCAGAGAGTTCCGCTCCCGATTCACCGTGTTTCGCAAATTTGAATTTCGGACCTAAAAATTTTGATTTAGGATCGATAAACGCGGCGCGATATCCCTTCAATAAATCTTCAGGAGGGAGTTTTCCGTCAAATTTCCCTAATACAGGTTTGTTATCAAACAGTTCCAGATGACTGGGACCGCCACCCATGAACAGAAAAATGATATTTTTCGCTTTGGGAGGATGATGCGGTTGTTTGGTAGCCAACGGGTCCTGAGCCACGGTGTTATTTTTGGGGGCGGCATAACCAGATTCCAGCAAGAGTTGATTCACTGCGATGGCACCCAGGCCGACTCCGCATTGTTCCAGAAACCAGCGTCGTGCGATGTGCTGTGATGTATGAACGGGATGATTATTCATAAGTATTACCTGTTTTGAAAAAAGAGAGCCGCTTGTCAGTTCTGTTCGGTGCGTAGCTGGTAAACGTGGGTTATTCTTTTGTAATCGTTTCATCCATATTGAGTAGTACGCGTGATAAAGCTACCCAGGCTGCAAACTCGGTGTTGGGAATCTTTGTTTTTTGGGTAGCAGCAATCTGTTTTGCTTCATCTGAATGTTTGGCAAAATAGTTACGTTGTTTTGTCAGGAACCGGGTGAGTAGTTGTTTCTCTGAATCAGAAGGTCGACGTGAAACACAACGACGAAATGCGGTTTCAATTCGTCCTTCATCTGTATTTTCCTGCTGGGTCAAGATGATTTCCGCAAGGCCACTCGCGCATTCTAAAAAGAGTGTTTCGTTGAGTGTGGTCAGTGCCTGTAAAGGCGTATTCGATCGAGAACGTCTGACTGTCGAAATATCACCATTGGGCGCATCAAAGGCTTGTAGCATGGGATAAGGGACCGAACGGAAACGGAACGTATAAATGGCGCGGCGATAGCGATCCTGGTCTTTTTCTTCATTCCAGGTTTTGGGACCGTAACTGGCCGGTTTCTGAAACAGAAACGCGGGTGCCGGTGGATAAACAGAAGGGCCGCCGATTTCCGTGTTTAAAAGCCCACCAGCTTTTAAGGCGATATCTCTCACAATCTCTGCATCCACTCGATAGCGGGGGCCACGGGCGAAGAGCCGATTATAAGGATCTTTTTCATAAAGTTTCGGACTGACTTGTGATGATTGCTGATAGGTTCGTGAAGTGACGATCAGCGTATGCAGTTTCTTCAAGTCCCAGCCTTCGTCCATAAACCAGACTGCCATCCAGTCCAACAGTTTACGGTGTGTCGGTGCTTCACCTTGTGAGCCGAGGTCTTCGCTGGTACTGACGAAGCCTTTGCCAAAGTAAGCCTGCCAGGCTCGATTCACGATTGCGCGGGCTGTGGTCGGTGATTTACGATCCACGAGCCAGCGTGCAAATGTCAGTCGATTGATTGGTGTTCCTTGAGGTAAGGCATGGAGAAAATCGGGAACTCCAGGATCGACGACTTGTTTTTTCTTAAGAAAGTCGCCGCGATCCAGTAAGTGAGTTTTTCGTGTGGCAGGAAGCTCCTGATAAACCAGTTGCGTTGTGCCTCGGGGGTGTTGCTTCCAGAGGGATTCAATCTGAGCAACCTCTGTTTTCCATTCAGGGACTGTTGTGATCCAGTAACTGAAAACCTGATTTTGTTGTTCTGCTGTTCTTTGTGCTGTTGGAATTAGCAGTATCTCTCTGACATGATCGGGAACAGGATCTGCCTTGGCATTTTCAGAAGTCGTGCAGGAAATACGAAAACGCCCGAGGTTCATACTTTGATTGTCATCGCTGTTCCAGCCTCCATGCATTTGCACCAGACTTACTTTGAACCTGGTTCCTTCCGGATAACCA
This sequence comes from Gimesia aquarii, assembly GCF_007748175.1. Classification (NCBI taxonomy): domain Bacteria; kingdom Pseudomonadati; phylum Planctomycetota; class Planctomycetia; order Planctomycetales; family Planctomycetaceae; genus Gimesia; species Gimesia aquarii. The sequence continues at coordinate 1,749,955 of NZ_CP037422.1, read as the reverse complement.
AACGGTTTTTCGGCACGAAACACCGCTTCGCGAGGTTGATTGCATCGTCCCGGACCGGCATCAATGCCCCAGGCGGTAGTGTTGTCTCCATCGATTGCGTAAGAGACTGGTCCGATGAAACCGCGCACTCCCTTTTTATCTCCATATTTCGGTGGCAATTCCTGACGTTCATTACTGAAGTCTGCGGTGACTTCAGAAAATTTCACATTCGTTTTTTGTTTAGGATCTTTTACATTTTCCACCGTGAGTTTGAGATCTGTCAAAGCACAGAGACCTTCGATGGATCGTCCCGGTCCTCCGGCAGGTAGATTGGGGTGATTCAACAGTTCCAGTTTGATCGCTTTGATTTCTGAAGCATCAACTGTCGCTCCAAAATTGGAAGTGAATTTAGAAGGAGCATACCCCTGTGCCAGTAGTGACTGGTCTTCCTGTTCAAAGTAGCGTTGGGAGTTACTGTCCAAGTTGGTGAGTTTTAACACTGTCCATTGAGGTTGGTTTTGTTGGACCAATTGTTCCCAGGCTGCCATTTTTGCCGACCAGTCCGGAGTCTTTGCTTTGAGAGTCTTTTCAATGGCTCTGATTTTCTGAAAAAGCTTTTCCCGCTGTTGTTGTTCTTCGTCCGTGTAGCCACGGATGCTGGCTTCATAAGAATTGTTGATGCAGGCAAAAATCTGATAATAGTTTTCCTGTGTTAAAGGATCGTATTTATGAGTATGGCATTGACCACATTGTAATGTGAGCCCCATCACGCTTTTACCAATGGTATCCATGCGGTCAAACATGGCAGCCATACGAAATTCTTCTGGATCTATGCCACCCTCTTCGTTCAACATCGAATTACGCATGAAACCAGTTGCCACTATTTGATCTTGTGTTGCACTTGGCAGCAGGTCACCGGCGATCTGTTCGATGATAAATTGATTGTAAGGCATGTTCTGATTCAGTGCGTCAATCACCCAGTCACGATAGAGCCACACGTTGCGTGGGGCATCTTTTTCGTAGCCATTTGAATCGGCATAGCGGGCTGCATCAAGCCAGATACGTCCCCAACGCTCACCATAGTGTGGTGAAGCAAGTAGTCGTTGAACCTGTTTTTCATAAGCATCGGGTTGTTTGTCACTCAGAAACTGATCGACTTCTTCAATACTGGGAGGCAACCCAATGAGGTCCAGACTCAGACGCCGCAGCAGCGTCGTACGGTCGGCTTTGGGGGAGAATGAAAGATTCTCCTTTTCCAGTTTTTCCAAAATAAAAGCATCAATAGGATTTTGCACCAGATGTTGTTCACTCACCTGTGGCAGTGTTGCTTTTTCGGGAGGACTAAAAGCCCAATGCGAAGCCCAGGGGGCGCCTGCTTCAATCCATTTTCGCACTTTTTCAATGTCGGACGGAGACAATTTTTTACCCGAGTCAACAGGCGGCATGCGTTCGTCTTCGTCAGTAGAAATGATGCGTTGATAAAGCAAGCTTTCCAATGGTTTGCCGGGAACGATTAAAGCATGACCATCGTGTGAACCAAAGGCGGTTTCTTTTAAGTCTAACCGTAAATCTGCTTCGCGGTGTTCGTCATCGGGACCGTGACAGGAGAAACAACCATCAGAAAGCAGAGGGCGGATGACTGTGGCAAAATCCAATTCAGTCTGTGCTGAATTTTTTGTTTCTGCAAAGCTAAACTGAAACAGTGATACTACGAATATTCCGCAGCAGAGAGACAATAATGCGAGCGTTCGAACGACCATCATGATTCTTTCGGTTAACCGATGAAGTCTGGAAATCAAGGTGATTAGAAGAAAGATGCGGGGCACATTTTGACTGACTGTTAAAACTTGTCAGTAAATTTGCAAACACGGATTTTTCTGTTAATCGGATTGATTTTCAAACTTCAAAACCAAACACGAGTGAATACCGGTCCGCCACTTTACCCAAAAGTGGGGTAGCTCAATAGTTTCTAAAACCAAACGAGCAGGTGACTTAAGGTTAGGCAAGGTGGGCTGATGACCCCAAGTCTATACGTCCTAATTATAGGGGACGACGGGTGGAAAATTCAAGTTTTGTCTCTTGGGGTCTCTTTAAATTGAGACACATAATTATGAAGACACTCGCGAATTCATTGCTGTATTTTCATTAAACGTTAACAAAAGGTCCGATTTGATCAATTTTGCTACGCATTTTTCATTTCTTCTTAACATGCCTTAAGGAAATATCTTCACATTCACTCGATATCGTACTCCCAATTGAGACTTTCAGCCGGCAAGTAAAGTTTCAAGAGAGTTAAGGTTGAATTCAATCTGAAAGTGAGTTGAGGGGGGCAGATCATATTCAAACATCAATTGCCTAACTGATGGGGATGAGCTGTTCTAATTGAGAAAAGTAAATTGTTCTAAGCCTTCTATGTACACGAAATCTAACTGTCAAACTATTTTTGAAAAACAGGAAACAACATGAAAAAATCACGTGCTCTTACTGTCAAACGATCAGGTTTTACTCTGATCGAACTTTTGGTGGTGATTTCGATCATCGCTTTATTAGCTGCTCTGCTGATTCCAGCAGTCTTCGCAGCACGAGAATCTGCACGTTCTTCTCAATGTAAAAGCAATCTCCGTCAGTTTGGTATTTCCATGCACTCTTTCGCTTCTACAGATCCCAGCGGAAGATACTGCACAGGGGCCTACGATTTCCGTCGTGACGGATGTCCTGATACTTGGGGTTGGGTGGCAGATATGGTTAACAGTGGATCCGGTCTTCCACAGAAAATGCTGTGCCCCTCATCTACATTGCTCGGGTCTGAAAAGCTGAACGACATGATTGGTGTTGCAAACACCAGTAATAAAGACTCAGCTCCACTCAGCCGCCTGAGTGAAGGAGTTTGTGCAACCTGGACTTCTGGTACAGAAGGTACGCCTGCTCGAATTCTTCAAGTAGCTAAATTGCTGGAAGATGGATATGGAACGAACTATGCTTCTAGCTGGTTCCTGGTTCGCTCCGGTGCAAAAACCAACGCCGGTGTGACTTCATCTGGTTTGAAAGGATTTGCTGGTAGCTTAGGTCCTCTAACCATTCGTCGTCTGGATTCTTCTCGGATTTCTTCTTCAGCAGTCTCATTCATGGGATGTGGTGCTCCCGGGGATGCCAGTGAAGCGGTATTGACTGACACAATTCCAGGATTTTTGGAAGCTGGTAACCGATTGGCAGAATCATTTAATGATGGTCCTGGTTTTTGGAATCCTGCAGCGGGAACTGGCGGAGCGATCGACTTGATGCCTGCTGGTACCAATGTGGTGGGAGCAATTCCTACTGAACTTCCTGACGCAAACCGTGCTGGAACAGCTGGTCCTGACGGAACGCTCTGGTTACAGGATTCTCGTGACTGGTTTGCATGGCACGGTCGTGGCCGTAACAAAATTTGTAACATCCTGATGGCTGACGGAAGCGTAAAAGCGATCGTGGACCTGAATGGCGACGGGTTCCTGAACCCTGGTTTCACTGGTTCTGCATCAGGTGGATCTGGACACACAGATGCCACAGTTGAATTGTTACCTTCTGAAGTCTTCTCCGGCCCCTGGTTGGATGCTCAGTTGACCAAAGGTAACTTCGAATAATCGAAATCTACTATCTAAAAGTTGATTCCATTGCGAGTGGCTGGTTTTAAACCGGCCACTCGCTTTTCTTTTGAATCTATTTTTTTACCACTCTTAAAAAACGAGGAACTGTTTCTGACTGCTCGTCGTCTTATACACCAAAGAGGTAACAAATTGTCCTTGATGATCCGGTTACCATTTGGCAACTGATCTGATCAAGTCAGGCATCTTTAACGAGCTTATTTCAGGAGTTTAGAAATGGACCGACGGCAAGCAGTTCAGGCAGGATTACTCAGCAGTGGTGCATTGCTGTTTGGGAAAAACCTCTTCGCACAAAGAGGCACACCCCAGTCTACTTCTTTATTAAAGAACGATATCCAGTTAGATTCAGATGAAATCGTTCACAATAGTACGACAGATACGATAAAAGGTGTTGTGACAGGCGTAATGATCGGTACTGAAAACTTGGGGAAGATTGGTAGAGGAGTTCACGCCAGAGAGTTTAGTGTTCCCGAAGGGACGCATTTGATTCTTGGCCAAGTGCAGGAAGCTGGTAATTATGGTAATGCGAAGTACGAAACTCTAGGTATAGCTATCAATACAAGTGTCTGGCGATGCCGTGTGATTTGGAAGATGGAATGGGATGTAGGCAGCGCTCTAACAACTCATTTTCATTGGGTCAAATTTTAATTTCACGATCTGAGCTTTGTGGCTTTTTAAATTGCATTTCACTTCTTAACCTGAGGTGAACTAAGTTCTGAATCAATGGGCAGTTGGTTATGAAATGAGTTCTTTGATGACATGTCCGTGTACGTCGGTTAAACGACGATCAATGCCGTTATGTCGGAAAGTCAGCTTTTCATGATCAATTCCCAATTGATGTAAAATCGTGGCGTGCACGTCATAACACATCGTTGGATTGGCTGGGTCAGCCGGTTTGAATGACCATTGATCCGACTCTCCGTAAGTGGTGCCACCCTTGATACCACCTCCAGCGAGCCAATTGGTAAACACAAATGGATTATGATCGCGGCCTTTGCTTCCCTGGCTACAGGGCATTCTCCCAAATTCGGTGGTCCATAAAATAATCGTATCATCCAGCATGCCGCGCTGTTTGAGGTCTTTAATCAAGGCAGCCGCGCCGATGGACATGCCGCGTCCTAACGGCCAGTGATCGCGTTTGATATCTTCATGCGAATCCCAGTTGCGACGCGGAAAACCGTTGTCAGCACCCGACCAGATTTGCACAAACCGGACCCCCTGCTCTAACATGCGCCTTGCCACCAGACAGTTTCGTCCAAAGTAGGCAATTTCAGCCTGCTCGCTAATCCCCTCTTGTACTTCAAAGTCAACCGAATCGAGCCCGTACATGTTGAGCGTACTTTTGGTTTCGTTCGAGAGGTCAAGTACCTTCGGAGCCTGCAATTGCATCTTAGCAGCCAGCTCATACGATTGAATGCGGGCATTCAATCGAGAATCGCCTGCGCGTTCCTGTTCATGACGTCGGTTCAACTGCTTTAAGGCGGCTTGCACATCACGATCGCTCTGGCGAGTAATAAAATCATTTGACGCGGGGAATAAGTTAGAGATCGGTGTCTGGGAATTCGGACGAATGATTGTTCCCTGGTTACTGGCGGGTAGAAAGCCGGCAGACCAGTTGGCAGCGCCATTAGGGGCAAAACCGCGTGGGTCAGGCAACACGACAAAGGTCGGCAGATTGTCGGTCATGCTGCCTAGCCCATAACTGATCCAGGCACCCATGCCGGGAAATCCAGGCAGAATGAAACCGGTGGCCTGCATAAAGGTGGCTGGTCCATGGACGTTCGACTTGCTGACCATGTTATGAATGAAAGCCATATCATCCACGCATTCCCCCAGTGGAGCAACGCATTCATTGAGCCACTTTCCAGAATCACCGTACTGTTTCCATTTCCAGGGGGCCTGCATTGTATTGCCTGGTGAGGACTGAAACAATTTCACTTCTTCGCCGGGAGTCCAGGGTTTACCATGTTCTTTAATCAGTGCAGGTTTATAGTCAAACGTATCACATTGACTGGCGGCACCCGACATATAAAGTTGGACCACACGTTTGGCGCGCGGCGGATGGTGTAACGTCTGCGTATTTGTTTGTGGTGCTGCTAACAGTTGATCGTTCTGCAACAGTGAAGCCAGGGCGATTCCCCCCAGTCCGCCTCCCGTTGACATCAGAAACTCTCGACGATCCATAAGACCACTTTCTCTATTTAGTCGATGAAGATAAATTCATTACAGTTGAAAATCAGTCGACAGACATTTTCAATGCCATATTGAGCGCCAATGTTTTGCAAGATGCCCAGTTCTTCCTGTCTTGGAGATCTGCCTAAGGCCACTTCAAATGCGAGTTTGATTTGTGACGTCTGGTCTGCTGATGCCGCTTTGATTTTTTGAGCATAAAATGAAGCCATACTGACCATGAAGTGATCATTTAAAAGTGACAGGGCCTGTAGTGCCGTTAAGGTCTCAATGCGTTTCGGAGTGATCTGCGAAGGATCAGCACAATCTAACGATTCCATAAATGGATCAGGTACTGAACGCACAATAAAGCGGTAGATCGAACGTCGGTGGCTTTTCTCCAAAATCGGGTCGTATTTTTGATAGAGATAGTGTGGTGAGTGCTGTGGTTTTTCGAGCGCGAATAAACGGTCTCCCGGGCCATACATGCGTAGATCCAGTTTTCCACTGACTTGTAACACCGAGTCGCGAATTGCTTCGGCTTCCAGTTTGCGGCGATTCATGCGCCATAATAATCGATTATCACCGTCGACTTGAATTCCTCTCTGATGAGTCAGAGAGGATTGTTGATAGGCGGTACTCAATACCAGCATGCGGTGTAGTGCTTTCAACGATTGTCCTTCATCTCGAAAGCGAACGGCCAGGTAATCCAGTAACCTGGGATGCGTGGGCAGCGAACCCATCTTTCCAAAGTCATTTGGCGTATCCACAATTGCCTGCCCAAAATGATATTGCCAGACACGGTTCACAATCGAACGCCAGGTAAGTGGGTTCTTGTGATGTGTGATCCAACGCGCGAGGGCAAGTCGGCGGGACGCTTCGTTCTCAGGTTTTTCAAGTTGAAACGCTCCCTTGAGATCGGAAATAAAATTCAATGCGGCAGGCTGAACTTCTTTGACGGGAGCTTTTTCGCTTCCTCGGCTGAGTAAATAAACGGGACGCGGCTTCCCCTCTGTCGGTGTAAAATTACCCTGTCGTTTGAAATGTGTGGTTGCGGCAAACACTTTTTGCTGTTGAGGCAGTTGACTCAGTTCTTTTCTCAGCCGTGATAATTCCAGCGAAATAGTTTTGAGTGAGGTCTTTTCTTCAGACGTTGTGAGACCTGCAAAAATCTGGTCGCGTTCCGATTTCAGTTTTGCCAGATCGAGATTCGAATCGGCTGATTCATAATGTTTGTCATCGATTAAATTTTTACGAGACCAGCGGGGAGCGTTTTCGATTGAATCGAGAGTTTCTACAACCGCCTGTTTGGCAATATTCTGACCGCGGGGGTCGAGGATTTTGATTTCTCCCAGAGCGAATATGAAATCATTCTCCCGGGGGGCAAGCTGTGTTGCCGTCATTCTCAAATATTGAAAACTAAGTCCCTGTAGATCGAATTCAACAGGTTTAGTGCGGGGATTAGGGAACTCCTGCTGACTGTGATCGGCGATGATTGTCTGCGCTGATGTAAAATCGCCTGTGTCAGAAACTTCCAGTTTGAAGCGTCGCGGAAATCCGAAACCGGCTCCAATATTATTAAAATTATCAAAGGCGGCGAACAGAACAATTTTCTCAGCTGTTACCGGCTGTTTAAATTTAAGTTGAACCCATTTATTAATGTTGTCTGACTTTTCGATGAGGCTGTGAAATCCATAAGCGGCTGTCTGACCCTGTTTTTGGTTCTCAGCTTTGGAGATCCGGGTTTCCAGTTGGGACAGTCTCTCTCCACCGCGGGCGCGAATCCTCGCCTCAATATTCTGTTTTTGTTGGAGGTTACTTTGTTGGGCAGCCATGAGCGTTTTGCGTTTGTTTGCCGTTTGGGGATTCGGCTCATAATCGCGGTCTGCACGATCGATGCCGGCGAAGACCGCCTGTAGTCCGTAGTAATCTTCCTGGGCGATCGGATCAAATTTATGATTATGGCAACGTGCACATTGTACGGTCAGGCTGACGGTTGTATTCATGACTGTCGAAACCATATCGTCCCGGTCCAGATTGCGCGTGATTTTTTTCTCAGGAAGATCCTCTCTGATTTCGATCTGCCCTACCCAATCAAAAGGACCGGCAACCAGAAACCCGGTCGCTGGTATACCGTCCTGCGAATGGGGCTTCAGGAAATCACCAGCCATCTGTTCCAGAATAAAATCCGTATACGGTTTGTCGGCATTCAATGCACGAATCACATAATCGCGATACGGCCATGCATGGTTTCGCAGTTTATCTTTGTCGTACCCGTGTGTGTCAGCATAATGCACAATATCCAGCCAGTGCCGCGCCCAACGTTCTCCATAACGGGGTGATGCCAAAAGTTGGTCGACCAGTTTTACATAGGCATTTGGATCTGGATCATTAATAAACTGCTTGATTTCAGCGGGAGAGGGAGGCAGTCCTGTCAAATCAAAATAAAGTCGGCGAATAAGGGTTCGGCGGTCTGCAACGGGAGAAAAAGAGAGTCCCTGCTTGCGTAGTTTAGCGAGGAGAAAAGCATCAATGGGTGTGCGTACCAGTTTGGTGTCTTCTGCTGAGAGCTGTGGTACCTGTGGAAGCTTCAATGGTTGAAACGACCACCAGTCTGTGTTTGAAAGCTGAGCTTCGCGAATCTGATATCCTGTGGGCCATACCGCCCCTGATTTGATCCACTGTTTCAGAATTTCAATTTCTGCCTTGCTTAATGGAGTTCCTTTTTTGGGCATTTCCGGTTCTGGACCGGTGACATAATCCAGCAGCAGGCTTTCTGTGGGCGAACCTGCGACCAGCACTCGGCCATTCTCACCTCCCTTTCGCAAGCCATCAACGGTTTCCAGTGAAAGGCCTCCATCCCTGGTGCTGGCATTGTGACAGTGGATGCAGTGCTTTTGTAGAATGGGGGCGACTTGTTTTTCAAACGTCGAATCTGCGGCATACGTGGTCGACAGCATCAACAGACAGCAGATCGGCATAAGAAAGTTTATGAGTTTTAAATTCAGCTTGATGAAAAAAGACATATTTGCTTTTCGATTCCTCTCAGAGGGAAGTCTCACTCGGCAGAACATTATTTGTCCCTGGTCTGGGTTTCAGTCGATTATAACCGACAATTTCTATCGTGGTTGGTTTGTTTCATAAAAACTAGTCTGTTTCCAGATCAAACAGATGTTGATTATTGCCTGTTTTCAGTGTGACTTTCAGTTCAGTGAGGCGGTTGAATTTGGGAGGAATGGAATTTTCAAATTCGTCCTCCATCGTTTCTCCATCAGTAGACAGAATCTGTTTTCCCGTCGGGACACTGGAATCAATTTCCACTCGGTAATCGCCGGGGCTGGGTCCCTGTTGTTTGGGGATCATGAATTTACCCGATTCGATCTTCGCACCAGCAGAGGCTCCTTTACCAGCAGGAATGAACGTGATGACTCCCTTCTCGACCGGGTTTCCATTGAGTGTGACCATGCCTTCAACCTGAGTTCGCTCGAAAGTTTTTTCTTTGGTACAACCAACGAAACAGACAACTGAGCAGCAGAATATTAATATGCTCAACTCATGATTCTTCACTTGACTGGCCCTTCCTCTAAAATGACTGAGCTTCTTCCGGAAAGTGCTACAAAAACAATTCGAGTATCGAGAAAACCGTTTTAAAATTCGCCGATGACTTCTTCTCCGGCCATGCTACTCAGAGCCTGCCAGGTAGCGAGGTCAATATTTTCTGACACAAATCGTACAGAGCCATCACACAATAAGGCATGCACGCCTCCTACATGCATGCTTCGCGATGCATTACTGCGGCCGCTTCCAGAAACAGAGCCTGTGCATGGGAGACGCGTACCTTCAGAGACGCAAAGGACTACCAGATCGGGAGAGGAGCTGTTTGGACCGACACGTGTCATGACTACTGTCTCCGGTTCATCGTTCCAGATCCAGGCCCGATAGTCGTTGGCACCAGTTGCCGGTTTTAACATTTCCATCATCGCCAGCGTGTTACTTGATCCATCGGTAATATCTCGGAACTTAGCACCAAAGGAATTGTTAAAGGGTGCAGCTTTTCCCTGCGCGCCAAAGGTGCCTTGTCCCCAGTTGACAGCGTAGTTTCCACGAATGCTTCCGTCAGGATTAGATGTCCAGATGGCTTCACGATCAGAAGGGCATTGCCATACAGGAATCGGTACGAGTCGCACGCCGTTTCCTGCGGGCTGAGGATCATGCACTGTTGCATGCCAGTTTTGATTATGGTCATACATGTTATAAATATTTGCCATATCAATATAAGGTAGCAAAAACACGCAAAATGGAGTCCGTTTCCCATTGGGACCAGGAGATGACGGGGTGGCAACGCGATAAATCATGCCGGGAGGAAAACGGCTATGGGCATCGTGATAGTTATGAAGTGCTAACCCAAGTTGTTTGAAGTTATTTTTGCAGGTACTCCTACGAGCCGCCTCGCGCGCCTGTTGAACTGCGGGCAGTAGAAGTGCTATTAAAATCGCAATGATGGCAATCACCACCAGTAATTCAATCAATGTAAATGCGTAGCGTTTTTGTCTGGCATGGTTTTGAGCGACTAACATGAGGTCTCCTTGGCCTAACATTGAATAAAACAGATGGAAATAAAGAAAAAATTCCCCGGTGATTATGAATGTATAACTCAACTTGATTGCAGAGGAGGGAAATCATGGCTGAACCAAAGTCTGCCCTCTGATTGTATATGGCGCGCCGATTTTCGATTTAGTACAGGAAGTTTTGTTATTTTGTACAAAATTTGGTGAATCGTACTTTTTTTGGTACCAATCAGAACAATTTCGCGCCACATACTATAGCGGGGACGCAGAGTGGTTCCTGCTGCGCACTTTGATTTCCTCCAACGCCTTATTCCTGCTAGACTTATCTTCGACATGAGTGAGCCTCTGAATAATCCGGTCATGAGCGAAGAATTCTTCCGTCTGTTTTCACGGGATGACCGTAAGGTTTATGGCTATATCCTGGCGCTGGTATTGGATGTTACGGCTGCGGAAGACATTTTTCAGGAGACCTGTGTGATTCTGTGGAAAGAGTTTCCTCAGTATGACCACGATCGTAGTTTTTTAAACTGGGCCAATGGGATCGCATTTAACCAGGTCAGGAAGTATCGCCGGAAGTATCAGAACAAGCGATTGGTCTTCAGCGACAGTCTGGTAACCGAGTTGGCGGAAGATGTTTCGTCGATGGTGGAAGATTTAAGCCAGCGTCAATTGGCACTCACTCAGTGTCTACAAAAATTAACCTCCCGTGAACGTGAACTCATTGATGCCTACTACGGAAATCAGGAAACCGCGGCCACGGTGGCAGACCGTTGGAAATGTTCCTCGCATGCCATTTATAAAACGATCAAAAAAATTCGGAAAGCATTATTTGATTGTGTGAATCGTCGTCTTTCCAGCGAGATGTCGTAATGACTGAACCAAAACAAACTCTGTCTGAACAGATATTAGAACTGGCCGATGCGCAATGTTCGGGGACCATTACCGAATCCGAGATGGAAATGTTGGAACGCTTATTGACGGATCACCCGGAGTGTCGCCAGGAATATCTCGATTATGTTTTCCTGCATGTCAGCCTGACAGGCGTTGCGACTTCAGGAGAACTACTTTCTGTTGAGGCGATTGAAAAATCAATTCTTCCCTGCGACACATCCCGTACAACTTCCCCAAAACCGTTACACCTGTGGTTCACACAAACACTCTGTATTTTAGTTTGTTTGTTTTCGATCGGTTTTTTCTTATTTTTTTCAAAGGATGAACAAGCCAATGTTCCACCTCAAGTTGTAGATAAGACTTCCCAATATTACTTCGACGAAAATACGACTCCCCCTGAAGAGGTCGCTACATTGTCAGAGACGGTGCAAGCCACTTGGGAGTTGTTAGGAAAGCATCCCGCAATAACAAAACACTTTCAGCCGGGAACTGTCAAATTAACTTCTGGGAACGTGGCATTTGCGTTTTCAGGAGGGGCTGACATCTCTCTGGTGAGTCCTGCCCTGTTTGGAATAGAACGCAAAAATCATGGAACCTTGTTTTCAGGGACACTTTCCGCGCACCTGACCGACCCTCAATCTCCCTTTACCTTGGAAACGCCAAGTGTCGAGGTCATCGATTTGGGAACCGAATATGAGGTGACCGTCAATGAAGCGTTTGAGACTTTTGTGCATGTGCTGGATGGTCAAGTCAAAGTGAAGCCGCGTCGTCGTCTGCCACGTTTTTACTGGAATTTCGATCAACGGGAGGAGAGCCCACTCACAGATACAATTTCCGGTAATGCGATCCGTATTGGAAAAAATACGAAGCGCATTCCCGGATTGATTGGTGAGGGAGCAGTTCGGTTTAACAATAAACCTGATGCAAGCCTGCTCTTAGGAAACGGTGGTGGAATAGAAGTTGGAACGGGTGATTATTCTGCTTCGACTGGTGTCACGTTAGAAGCGTTAGTGATTTCAGAGTGGCAAACACCCAATGAACCTCAAACTAAATACCCCTTTGACTACGATGAGATATTCCGTAAAGAAGATGGCAACTATCGTATTCTGCTCAGCTTTCAGAATGATGATGGCGCGTCTCAGACACAAATTCCAGATGTGGAACGCGGTCCGTGTCTGTCGTTTGGACTCTTTCTTTCAGGCATGGGTTATAACGAGCTCGATATGCCCCTGGATGGAAAAGAGGGACGTCCGTCTTTAGAGGAAATCCGGGATGGAAAACCACATCACATCGTAGCAACCTACAATGGTTGGACAGGAATCAAAGCTATTTACGTTGATGGAAAACTTTGCATGAGCCATCGTTTTCCTGTAGGGACGATGATTATCAGCGGCGGTCGCACACCGGCCGTGATCGGGAATCTGATTTCAGGAAATTTTGAATCGCTGGTCGGCAGAGAACCCTTCAATGGTGTCATTGATGAAGTTGCCTTTTATGGTTTTGCATTGGACGCGGCGACAGTTGCACAGCATTATGCCCGCGTGCAGCAGGGAAAAGATTATTTTGACGGCCAGTTGAATAATTTCGTCATGCAGGAAAAGGAAGGTGGCAACGTTCTACTCAATAAAGGCGAAAAAATGAAATTCGCCGCGGAGACCGGAGAGCCAATTTTCTGAAACGGGAATTGTCTTCAGTTGATTTATCTTATTTAATCACTCATCCAGTGATGTTCCGTGAGTTTCCCTGATCGTGAGACAGATGAGAAATGATACGACGGCCATAGCAGAAAGATACCATGAAAATGAGACGGGATTACCGGTTTCCTTGACCAGCCAGGCCGCGACTACCGGAGCGGTTCCTCCGAAAATCGCAAAAGTCAAATTATAGCTGACGCTGGCCGCGCTCACTCGCACGCCTCGCTTAAAGAGTTCTGTGAGTGTGGCCGGTAGTGCACCCCCAAAACAGGCGAGCAGCAGGGCAAAACAGATTTGTCCGGTGAGGATCATGGTAAAATTGTGATGGTGCATGAGATTGATCAGGGGATAAGAAAAGAGAGCCACACCCCCTGCTCCGATCAGTAAAAACGGTTTGCGGCCAAATTTATCAGCCAGCATGGCCGCAAAGGGCAGCGCGATCGACAGTACGGCCATACTGATGGTATTGATGTCAAGTGCTTCCCCGCGGGGCTCGCCGACTTCTTCTTCCAACCAGGATGCCAGATAAATGAAGACTGTGTAAAACGTGACGGCGATCATCAGATTGAGTCCGGCAGCCTGGAGTAGTTCTTTCCGATGATAGGTCAATGCCTCCCTGATCGGCGAGATCTTTGCTTTTTCTGTTGGTTCTTTTGTGATCGGTTCTTCTGGAATCCCATGTCGGATGAAGTAACCTACGAAGGCAACCAGCACTCCCGCCAGAAAAGGCAGGCGCCAACCCCAGTTGAGCAATTGTTCGTCGGTTGTCAGGCTGTTGACCAAAGCACCGACTGCAGAACCAAGTAGAATGCCACAGGTGGCTCCGATCATACTCCAGGAGCCAAAAAAAGCGCGACGTTCGGGAGGCGCATGTTCAACGAGAAACACAAACGAACTCGTATATTCACCCCCGACCGAGACGCCCTGCACCATACGTAATAAGACCATGAGGACCGCCGCATAAACGCCAATCTGTGCATGTGTCGGTAAGATACCCACCAGCAATGTTGGTACGGCCATCATGATCACCGAGATGGTGAGGGCTTTTTTGCGTCCGATGCGATCGCCAATATGGCCAAACAGAACCGCTCCCACAGGCCGCATCAGAAAGCCGGCAGCAAAGGCTCCAAAAGAAGCGATCAGCGAAGTGCTGGGATCGTCTGAAGGGAAGAAAAGTTTACCAATCGTAGGGGCAAAAAAACCATAGACGGCAAAATCATACCATTCCAGAATATTGCCAATGAATCCTGCTGCGACAACACGAATATTCTTACCACCGACTTGTGTGGTGCCTGCCATTGATGATGCTTTCTGGATGATGTGATGGATTTATGGGGTTAGTAATGTGAGATAAGTTTAGAGGAAATGCAATTAATTGGGAATGGCGGTGTTATAAAGAACTGGATTTTCTAATTGGGCATCGGTTACTGAAGATATCCGGGTTTGCTCGTCATGACTTCGATACCCGAATCGCGCAATGATTGGATCGTGACGGCGGATAGTTTTGTGCCACTGACATTCACTTTGCTCAGGTTTGGGATTTTTAACAGACTTTCTTTCACCTGATCGGTGATCAGCGTGTTTGATAATTCCAATTTCGCTAAACTTGGAGAGTGAATCAGGTTTTTAATTCCTGCGTCAGTGATGTGAGTATTTGTCAGAAAAAGTTGGTGCAAATTTTTCATGTAGGTGAGTGGGATCAATCCCTGATCGGTGACTTCTGAATCATTCAGCATCAGAAACGTGAGTTGTTTTAAGCTAGCGACCTGACGCACATGTTCATCTTTAGTAGCTTTACCTTTCAAACTTAGATAACGCAGTGACTTCACTTCGATTAGATGGTTGAGAGAATCGGCTTTGATTGCCGAATTATCAATGTTGACACAAACTAGATTTTTTGATTTGGATAAATGACGCAAACCATCACCGTCGATGACTGTATTATTGAGATCCAAATAGTCCAAATTGGGAAGGGAAGCAAGATTCTCCAGACCTGTATCAGTAATACTTAAATCGGAAAAATGCAGGGATTTTAAGTTCTTCAATGTTGGGGCACACTGAAACTGATCTCCCGAGAAATCCAAATCACGGAGCATGAGATACTTCAGAGTCGGTATTTTTTCCAGTACATTGAGTCCTGAATCAGTGAAAGATCCACCGGCAATACTGAGTATCTCAAGAGGGTATTTGGACAGCTTAGCGAGACCAAGATCAGTGATGGTAGTAGGGTGTTTGTCGCTTCCCAAATGTAGATCGCGTAAATGCGATTGATCCCCCAGGGAGTCGATGAACTCGTCGTTGATCGGATAGTCTTCTGAACTCTGGATAGAGATATGATAAATTGTTCCGATTGCATCATTTAACTTTAGAGGTAGTTTCAGACAATATCCATTGGCACACAAGGGATTGGCAAAATAAACTTTCCCCCCATGGCTGCGAATCGTTTTTGCTAAAACCACTGAGCGTCCACGCTGGGATACAAACGGGGTGAAGTAGATCACAACTGCCAGTACAAGTAGGACTAACGCATTGCGGAGGTTAAACCAAGGCCGTGATGGCTTATTCAGATTTCGGAATCCAGCAGATATGCGATGGTTAAACATTGGTACGATTCTTTCGAACAGACCACGATCTTTTCTAAGGCTTCAATACTCACCATTTTATGCTAATATCAAGGCGTCAGTCGGGGGATTCCAATGGATTGTCCATAGGCCTGACTGAGTTGTTCGACTGTGATTCCGTAGGCTCTTAGTAAACTGTCCTGCCAGGTTAAACCGTCTTTGATTCCATTGAAAAATAATTTGAATTGCTCCGGGCTGGCTTTGAGCATGAGTTGAATGAGGGCACTGGCGCATCCATATTGCCAGCTATCCAGTCGGTCCGAATTGAAAAATTGACCGCCGAACGTTTGCATCTGTCTCAGTCGGGCGGCTGCTTCTGTTTGTCGGTACTTTACTTCTTTCGACGAAGGGACCACAGTCATTGCAATCCAGTCAGCAATTCCCTCATTGATCCAGGTGGGAATACTGACAGTGGTGCGATAGCGGTGCATATACCCATGCGCGGTTTCATGGACGAGCACGGCACCAAAGAAATTCGGATCATCGCCGCGATAGCAGGAGACAATCACTTTTCCATTGCTGTGAGAATGACAGAGTCCTATGGCGTTGCCTGTTTCAATGCGATTGTAAAACTTTTTCTCAAATTCCAGAAACGCGGGCTTTCCCATAAAGGCGACGATGACCGCTTTGCCTCGCCAGATATTATAACCGGGTTTGAAACCAAACGACCGTCCCAATAATTCGTTCATCTTGTCGAGTTGAATCAGGTACGGAGCCACCTGTTTGGCAGGCATATCTGTAAAAAACAGAAAATACTTGGTTTCGTAGAATTTCATGTTTAACGCACTGAAATGTTCTCCAACTTTAGTGAGAAACGTTTTGTATTCCTCTACATGTTCGTTTTGCTCTTCTTCCGGGATCTCTTCCCAGAATTGTTCATTGGATAACCGGAGCTTTTCTGTAATCGCGGCTTTTTTCTGATCCAGATTTTCGATCAAGGCGGCTTTGAGAGAGGGGATGTATTGAAACTGGTATTTTTTTTCATCGACTGTCATCTCAACCAGTTTGGTTGCAAAGAAGCGTTTGCCTCTTTTGGCGTTCTCAGCCTTGAATTCAATCGATTTGACGTGCCCTTTATTTCGTCCGGTAAAGAAACGTGTGATTTCGACGTTCTGTTCTAATTTACCTGTCGTTGTCAGTACGTCCGCCTTTTTTCCAACCAGTTCATTCACTTGTTCTGCAGTAAGCGCAAACTCCATGGCGGCCGCTTCCACAGTATTCGCCGGTTTGGCATTGAGCCGGGTAGAACGTTTCTGCGCTGCTGTTTCTGAGGGCTGTAAAATCAGCATCAGAAATAGAATGACTGGAATAGAGGCAACTCGAAAAATGGAATTGGGAATCGTGCGAGAAACCTGCATAACGAGACGCTTTCTGGGATAGAATCGGAGATGTGCCCAAAATCAATGGAAAACAATTATAATCCTCGTATGCTAAGGTACAATAGTCAAGTGGTTGTTTGGCAAATTACCGTATTTCTCACGCCGCTGTAATTCATCGTCGTTGCAAATTCAAATTAAGGTTATTCAATGGCATCATTTCTTTCTTCACTTTTACATGGGATTTGTTGTAGATGGTGAATTGAGAGATCGGACACATGGTTCACAAGTCTGTCCTAAGTGAGGGGCATGATTCGAGGAAATGAAGATTGCTGAAAAAATGCGATCCGAAACATTTAGATCAAAATTGATTTGTAATGACACTATTCTTGTGTGAATTTTAAGATTCTTTACTGTTCAGCAAATTTTTTTCAGAGTCGATCAGTTCTCTGAAAACAGGTCTTCGTCACGAACAAGATTGTGATTATTCCTAAAAGCCAGAGAAAAACAGAATTTTCATCCAAAGTTTTTTGCGGCTGAGTTTGCTCTTAAAATAGGCTAAATGGTGTTTTGAGTATCTTAATGTGTGTGTTCTGTCGTACCAATTTACTGAACCTGCTTGTTTTATTGATGCCGCCCGTTAGAATGATCCTCCTGTGGTTGAGTAGCCTGAAATCAGTTTTATCGGGGGATTCCGCAGAGACACATTTATTTTTTAGGAATCGGAATTAAGATGGCAGAAGGTACGATCAAGAAAGTGACACAAAAAGGCTTCGGATTTATCGACACTGAAGGTAGCGGAGACTTGTTCTTCCACTCTTCAAACCTCGAAGGAATCACATTCGAGCAACTCTATGAAGGTCAACGTGTTTCTTTCACAGAAGGACGTGGAGAAAAAGGTCCAAGAGCAGAGAACGTAAAACCTATCTAAGCTCTCAGCCCGTACAAGAGACAAAAAGCCGACGAAACCTCGTCGGCTTTTTTTATTGGCTTTATCAGTGACTGTTCATAAATCGTTCAAGCAAGTCGAAGCCGTTTTCTGGCAAATTCGAGCGCATCGATCAGCACATCGATTTCTTCGGTCGTATTATAAAATGTCAGACTGGCGCGAACGCTGGCTGTGATGTTCAACCATTGATGCAAGGGCATCGTGCAATGATGGCCATGCCGGACAGCGATCCCTTTGCGGTCTAACAGTGTGGCCAGATCTTCCGGATGAGCACCTTCAATATTGAAACTGAAAATGGCGCCTCTCATTTCCAGTTCCTGAGGACCATAAATTTGCAGGCCAGGTACTTCTTGTAGTTTTTGTAGCGCATACTGACTGAGAAGATACTCCTGCTCCTGGATCGTGTCGAATCCGAGTTGCGAGACATAATCGATGGCAGTTCCTAAAGCGATGGCTTCAGCTATGGGAGGCGTACCCGCTTCAAAACGAGCAGGGATGTTGGCCCAGCTGGAATGATCGCAGTGAACTTCGGAGATCATATTTCCACCGAACAGGAAGGGAGGTAATGTTTCCAGAAGCGCCTTGCGTCCATATAACACACCGATCCCCGAAGGGCCGAACAATTTGTGTCCGGAAAAGGCAAGGAAATCGATTTCACTCTCAATGACATTCACAGGTTGGTGCAGAACACTTTGGGCGCCGTCGACGAAAATCAATGCACCAACTTCATGAGCGCGCTGTGCCATTTCTTCCACCGGATTTATGGTTCCCAACATGTTTGACATACCAGTGACGGCGACCATTTTGGTTTTAGAAGAAAGCAGTGAGTGATAATGTTCCAGGTCAAGCCGTCCGTCTGGTGTGAGTTGAATGAACTTTAAAGTGGCGTTACGTTCTTTGGCTATGGCCTGCCAGGGGACAAAGTTGGCGTGATGTTCCATTTCGTTCAGAATAATTTCATCACCCGCATTTAAGTGATGACGTCCCCAAGTCTGGGCGGCCAGGTTGATGGACATGGTTGTGCCGGAAGTAAAAATAATCTCTTCCGGATAACTCGCGCCGATAAATGTTTGGACGCGAGCGCGAGCGGCCTCCATTTCTGTAGTAACCCGATCTCCCAGTTGATGCACGCCACGGTGCACGTTGGAGTAATAGTGCTCATAAATTTCGGATATTTTATCAATGACAACCTGAGGGCGCTGTGCCGAAGCACCACTATCCAGATAAACGAGATGCTGCCCGTTGGGAAGTTTTGTATTGAGAATCGGAAAATCGTGCCGAATTGAAGTGATATTGGCAACCATGATTTGTTGTTTCAGTCTTTAGAGTACGAAATTAATATTCTATTTGAATTTTAGCACGAAACCTCATAATGAAAAGGGTTCCCCGTAAAAGCAGTCTGCTTCACTAAACTCAGTTTAAAATGAATTCGGTTGGATAAGCTGATGACACGAAACAGCGATACAAAGTTCAGGTCGTCCGATGTTGTTAAAGCTTCAAATTGTACTTGAACTAGGCGAGCTGAGAGTGTTCCTAGATACTGCTCAATTTTCAGCTACAGCAGTCAGATTCTATCATCTAGAATCGGTTGATGCTTCATTGCATAAAAGTTGATACGTTTTTTCGAGTTCTTCATCAGACATCGCTTGTATTTGTGCTGGTGTCAGATCGAGATGAAGTTCTTTTTTGTGCGTTCGTGTGGGACTATCCAGCCCCAGTAATTTATCAATGCGTTCACGGGCGCGAAGACGATCGCGCTGAGTGGAGTTTTCATCAGTCAGAATACCTCGATAAAAATAGTAGGCTTCTGCCACATGGTCTTCGATAGAAATTTTTGTATGTTTAACCATTTCGCGGCGTGCCCGTGTGATATATCGTTGCACCGATCGAGTCGAAAGGCCGTACTTTTGTTGTACTGCTTTTTTAATTTCAGATGTGTATTTTGCCATCCCCAACATTTTCTTGATCAGACGAACGAGTTGAATCTGTTGTTCTTTCGAGATATTCCGCTTTGGCTTTTGAGTAGGTTCAGTCATGAATTCGATTTCCTGTATTTATGGAGGATCTGTTTTTCTAACAGTGCCTATAATGCGAAACGGCGTGAGGGGGTCAAGCAGTGTTTGTTGTGTGAAGCAACGCTGAAGCTGCACGAGCGGATAATGAAGCGACTTCATATGTGGTCGATCGCGTTTGAAGATATCACGAATCGATACGATACATTCGAAACGCATTCGCCGTGTTCAGATTCCGAGCGTCAAAAAACAGTCGATTTTATGATGCTTAAAACAACAGGTACGGAACTGTTCAGCGGGAAAATATCAGTTCCACGCGCGCGACGCAGATTGCGCAGTTTAAGGGGAGGGACGGCCGTGTCAAGCAATAAAAAAATCCCTGTTTTTCAGGGATTAAATACAACGGGATTTCAAGTCGTGAATATTGTCAACGACAGTTGTGTTTAGATTGATAACGACAAATGATGATTGGCATAGTTCTTTATTTTTTGGGAATCAATCTCTGTGCTTTGGAAATTCGATAGCAGGGTTTTCCCATTTTGTCTTGTTGAGAGCCATCAATGTGACCATCCAGAAGCACAACATCTCCATTCGTAAAGCGGTTCAATTTCCCTTGAGCATCGACAATTACAATGTTGCCACCAAATTTATCTGTGCGATCGGGGGTCGCGTTATAAGTGATATTCCAGCTTTTTTCCTGCTCATCATATTCCACAATACCTCGTAACCAGCGATAGTGTTGTTTGTCATAATTGAACGGAGAAGGAGATTTAGCGGCTGAAGTTTGTAAGTGGGAGTTCTTTGCTGGTGACTCAAAAGAAGCCGATTGGAATTTCGCAGGAGTCAGAAAGGGATCTGATTTTACGAGTTGAGGTCCAGATGCGGGAGTTTGGTGATTTGCATGGCTGACTTTGTTTGAAGAGGGTTTCATCAGTGAACTGCTGTTGGGACCAAAGGCAGCATCATTATTGTTTTCTGGAAAACTGTTGATGGGCGCTCCGAAATCGGGACTGCTGTTTTGGGGATTTGCTTCAAAACTATCATTCGGATTCGCATTAAAACTATCGCTGGGGGGACTATTAAAACTGTCGCTGGGATTCTCTTTAAATTCGGCGGGGTTTTCATTAAAAGCATCACTGCTGCTTTCGAAACTTTGCTGTTGCACAGGTTGTGGAACGCTAAACCCCGAGTTGTCATTTTGTTTGAATTGATCATTTTCGCTGGGAGCGAATTGATCCTTCATTTGTGTTGAATCCGTACCAATTGGTTGAGGATTCTGATTACTTTCGAATTGATTATCGGCATTGTTTGGAAATGTATTATTGTTATTTGCGGGGAATTCATTATCGGGAGTGAGTGGGGTGCCAAAATTCTGATTGGGGTCTTCATAGCTGGGAACTGCTCCCTTGCTATTTAATCCTCTACTGGGGTTTGAGTTATTTCCAGACGCTGTTGGATTAGCACCAAAGGGAGGCTGGCTATTGGTTCCTGCGCTCGGAGTACTATTGATTGGTTGTTTCCACTGGGTATCAACACCATCGTAATTTGTGTTGCTGGGGAAAGCGCCTCCATTATTGTCAGAACCTGAAGGTATAGATGAGCCTTGAGGTGGAGGTACTGGCTGACCAAGATCGGGCTGCACAGGATAGTTTCCAGGTGGAATACTACCTGGCGCGACTGTTCCAGGCCCCATCTCATAAGGCCCTGGTGATCCGTAAGGGCCGGGATAGGTACCACCGTAAGGATACTGATGGTAAGAGTAACACCCGGAAATCGTGCAGCCCAACAGAGCGCACCAGCTGATGTTGAATAGAAATCGTACAGACATGATAGGGTCCTTAAAGTTCCAAGTGATTTCCCGGAAGAGATTGGTGATCTACAGAAAGGGAAAAATCCAGGGACAGGTGCTAACTGAAACGTGTGGTTCGAACATTTTTGCTTCACATACAGCGGGGATTGATGTGAATATGTCTCTGCGGGGAGACGAATACAAAAACAGTCTTGTTTCAGTAAGCGTGCGGGATTTTAGAGAATCTTCAATATATGTCTATACCGAAAATGGGATTCTCTCCCCTCCCTGAGAAATCTTGACCAGAAAGTTCGCTAGAACAGTGACTTTGCGTTTCGTTTTTGTAATCTTTACAATAAGTATAAGCCTTATTTCCACAGAAAAGTGTTTTCATTAAGAATTTGTATGCCAGCCCCTCAATTAAAACTCCCTACGATCCAAAACTGGAACTGCCACAGTTGTGCTGGTTGTTGCAGGCAACATGAGATCGAAATCACAACAGAAGAAAAAGAGCGGATTGAAAAACAGCGTTGGGATCAGGATGAATCGATTCCCACAGGCCAGCCTGTCTTTGTGAAGATAGGGCTTTCACCTGTCAGTAATCGCTATCGACTGGCTCATCAGGAGGATGGTTCCTGCATTTTTCTTGACGAAAAGGGCTTATGCCGCATCCACGCCAAGTTTGGCGAGCCGGCGAAACCATTGGCATGTCAGGTGTATCCCTACGCTTTTCATCCGGCAGGTAATGATATCGCCGTTAGTTTACGATTCAGTTGTCCTTCTGTGGTCTCCAATCTTGGTAAGCGAGTTGATCAACAATCTACCGAGATTCGAAAAATCGTAGATCAGGTTCTCCCCAAACGCCGAAAAACACCACCGCCTCCCCGCCTCACCGCGAAAGAATCTCTTGGGTGGCCGGACACATTAAAAGTTGTTGGCTCATTAAGCCAGTTATTCCAGTCATCAGAAACGCGATTTTTAATCAACCTGTTGCGTGCACTTGCCTGGGTGGAGTTAATAGAGCAATCACGGTTTGAGACCATTCGAGGAGAACGCCTGGATGAGTTTCTTTCGTTGATCAGTCAGGCGATCGTGCAGGAGTATCCGGGAGATCTGGAATTAAGCAGAACTCCGATCAGCAGGTTGGGAGGAATTCAATTCCGCTTACTGGCGGCACAATACGCAAGGAAAGATACCTATGCAGAAGCTTCCCGGGGGTTAATAAGACGTTTATCGTTATTTCGCTCAGCCCTGAAATTCACTTTAGGAAAAGGTAATATTCCCTGTTTACAGGATCGATTTGCAGCCGTTCCTTTCTCACAATTAGAGGAATCGTTTGGAGCATTGCCGTCAGAGTCTGAAAAACTATTTGCCCGCTATTACCGCGTGAAAATTCAGGGACTACATTTTTTGGGAGCGGCTTATTACGACATTCCTTTTGTCGAAGGATTTTACCATTTGGCACTGATGTTCCCGGCGATTATGTGGATCGCGCGTTGGATCGCTGTCAGTGAAGGCAGGTCAACTTTACAGGTAGAAGATGTGAATGAAGCCATGGCCATTGCGGACCATCACCACGGTTATTCACCTGTATTCGGTATGCCTCATTTCCGTAGCCGAGTACGGAATCTATCTCGTTCTCAGGATATCAAGAAGTTGATCACCTGGTATGGACTGTAATTAACAGTCTGAATTCGATTGAAGGTTATTGCTGTAGTTCGATGCCTTTCCAGAAGGCAATCCGATTTTTAAGTTGCTCGTACTCTTGCTCAGGCTCTAAATAATACCAGGCGGCATCACGGTTCATCTTGTCGTTCACAATCACGTCATAAAAGAAAGCTTTACCTTTATAAGGACTGGTAGAAGTAGACGAACTCTTCTTGAGAAAATTACTATTTACTGACTCCAGGGGAAAATAGATATCCCCATCTATGGTAATGACGTCATCAGATTCAACTAAGACAGCCTCATTCCAAATCGCTTTGGGCACACTGAACTCCTCATTATTAGATTCAAATAATGATACTAATAAACGACTTGAGAATAGATGTTTAACGAGGTTGCCCAAGACTATACTAGCTAAGTTTGATTTGAATGCTATCGAATTTTTTTAAAAATAAGGTTGCTCTTTAAAAAAAATACGAATTAAATTTTTAAATCAGATAACAGCACTGAGTCGTGAATAGACAATCGTGATCCTCATCTTAAGAATCTTGTTGACTGTCATCAGGAACTTGTCGTGGGCTGAAGGAGATGATGCCTAACTCCCACTGCTTCCTTTTGAACATATTTTGAGAATTTAAAGTGTGGAGAAATGAAGCGTCTTTTCGCTCATAGCAGATCAAACCACCGTCTTCGAGTTCGACGACATGAATCATTTCCTGGGGGTGGGCAGATGGGTACTGCTTGATTTCCACTTCTTCAGAACCGAGAAGTGCTTCGACCGAGAGCAGTGTCTCTTGCTGGCTGAGAGTAAAACGACCATTTGTGTTGGGGATTTGTTCCCATTGAAATCGTTTAAGTAAATCATCAATTTTCATAGAATCATGTTCACAAGGGTGATTTTGTTCGGATGTTACCACCTTCTTTAATCTGTAAAATGAGTCTAAAACGTTTTGATAACAAATGAAAGAGCGCCGCTTTTAAAAGAACGCTATTATTTGACTGCGCATAAAAAAATGATGTTTCTCCAAAAGAGAGACATCATTTTTAATTTTTATAGCTACCAAGTGCAAATTCTCAAAAAAAAAGGAATTCCTGTTGTTCAATTCTAAGCTTCAAAAAAACTTTCGTGTTGAGAAGTCTGTCCGAGGGAAAAATTCCCTCGGACTTGACGTTCACGATACTGGAAGCTGCCTTTCGGACCTGATTGGCCAATCCCATTTAGTGTTGTCTTGGGATTGCAGAAGTTCCTCAAATTCGAATTAGTTGCAGCAAGACTTTGGAGCTGGAGCACAGCAAGTTGGCTTTGGAGCTGGTGCACAGCAAGTAGGAGCTGGAGCACAGCAGCTTCGAGACTTGTGCTTGCAGCAACGAATTTTTACTTTACGGCAACGATCTTTGCAACGATTGAACATCTTTCCGCAACGGTCTTTGCAACGGTTCATGAAGTTTCCTCTGAACAGTTTTTTACGACCACAGCATGAGTTATCACATGTGTTGCAGCAGGTCTTAGGAGCTGGAGCACAGCAAGTCTTAGGTGCAGGAGCACAGCAAGTTTTGGGAGCTGGTGCACAACACTTAGGAGCAGGAGCGCAACAAGTTTTAGGAGCTGGGGCACAGCATGTAGGAGCAGGAGCACAGCATCCTTTACCAAGGAAGCTAGCAGCTTCAGCAGATACGCCAGCACAACAAACAACCGCAACGGCGGCAACATAACTTAACAATTTCATTTAGGCAATCTCCAAGGATTCGCTTCGTGGACGGTCGTGAGGTACTCTGTCATGGTTGATTCAGGTGAGGTTTCCCGATCAACCTGAGAGTCCATAGCCTCACGTAATTAAAAAGGTAAACCTGATTATCTTTTCGGCGATAATTGCCCAATAGTCCTTGAATAAACACAAAATTGTCGTGTCTTCCCCCAAAGTGGGTCCTGAAAGGTCGCTTATATCGATTATGAGGTCACTTTGTTTGTGGCAGTGACCAGGGAGTGCCATCACTTCATTCTTTAGCAGAATTACTTGTGTCTGTTTGTATATTTTAGATCCCTTAGAAATAGCTACTTTCGCCTCAAATCTGGAATTCATAAAAAATCCGACTTAGTAGTCCTTCCTGAGTCCTCGAATGAGTTGTATTCAAGTGAGGCATGTATAGGATTGAGATAAAGTCACACAATGCAAATGAAATAGGCAGGTTTTATGTGGTCATATGTTTAATTTTAATGGTGTTGTATGAGAAAAGTGTTTGTTCTTGAAGAGCGGACACACATTGGGTCTGAGCTTCAATGGCAATTTGAAAAGGAGACCGATTGGAGCATTCGTGGATTTTCCTCTGAGTCCAATTTGTTTCAGCAATGTCTTAAGGAAAACCAGGCAGAACTCGTTGTAGTTATTAACCTGAGTATTAGTAAGCAAATTTGTTTGCAGTTTTTACAAAGGTGCCTGTCAGCTAGAGTCTCGTTCCCTGTCATCATTTTCTCGGAAGAACCTCTCCAAAATCTGGAATGGGCACTCCGAGAGTTGGGAGTCTTTCATTTGCAAACAGGTAGTTTGGAACCGGAGAGAATTGCAAAAATGTGTCGATGGCATTTGGGAGCAACAACATCAAGATCGACATCGTAATCTCGAACGATTCATTTTCACTAATCAATATTCATGCTTCAGATCGTTCAGTTTTTTTATCTTGCATTTTCAGGTTGTATAGAATGAACTGAGATTTCTTGAAACACGGATCAATAATGTCGTTATTGGAAAGTACATCAAACTGATGAGTAATTCTGAAATAAATGAAATGAATTTACAAAGTTGTCTGAACGATCTTATGGATCCGGTATTTGAGAAATCTTTATCGTCTTCAGGATTTTTGAAAGAAACAACGGTCGGCGATTCTGGTCAGGTTCATGTGCAGATTGAATTACCTGTTCCTTCTTACCCATTAGAATCCGAATTATCAGAGCTGATTCAAAATACGATTCAAGAACAGTTCCCCGAATGTCAAGATGTGAATGTGGAATATACCACCGATATCAAAGGCAAACAGTCGGGAGGACGACTGGGACTTAATGTGAAAAATATTATTGCTGTGGGTGCCGGTAAAGGGGGTGTTGGCAAAAGCACGGTGGCGGCGAGTTTGGCTTATAGCCTCAAGCAATTTGGTGCTCGTGTGGGCTTGGTTGATGCTGATGTTTACGGCCCTAGTATCCCGCATTTGGTGGGTACTAGCGAAAAGCCGATGGCACAGGAGTTTCAAGGAAAAGATGGCCAGACCATGACTCGCATCGTTCCAGTTGAGGCGAATGGTTTGAAGGTGATGTCGATGGCATTTTTTGTCGAGCCCGATCAAGCTGTCATCTGGAGGGGACCAATGTTGCACAAAGCGATCACACAGTTCCTGCAGGATACAGAATGGGGAGAACTCGACTATCTGATTATTGATATGCCTCCTGGAACAGGTGATGTCTCGTTAACATTGTCTCAATTGCTTGAATTGGCAGGTGCAGTGATTGTCTGCTCTCCTCAACAAGTGGCTTTGTTAGACGCAGTAAAAGCAGTGCAAATGTTTCGTCAGGTAAAAATTCCAGTCTTAGGAATCATCGAGAATATGTCTGGTGAGGTATTTGGACAGGGAGGTGCCCAAGCGAAAGGCGAAGAATTAGAGATTCCCTTCCTGGGAGAGATCCCCATGAATGCAGAAATCCGCATCAAATCTGATTCGGGAAACATTTCTCAATTAGTAGAAGATGATTCGGAAGCGCAAGCACATTTACTCAAGGTTGCTGAAAACGTGGCTATTGAAATTGCCCGTAATCTGATCACGAATCCCACTCGACCACCTTTGGAAATTCTCTAGTGGCTCTAAAACCAAATTCAACAACACATAATTTGACAACTAAAATGATTAGCATTGAAGAACTATTAGAGGAATTTAAGCATCTCGCCGATTGGGAAGAGCGTTGCGATTTTCTGATCGATCTGGGATTTGAACTTCCTGCCATGCCCGATTCAGAAAAAACGGAGGCGAACCGTGTGCATGGATGTCAGAGTATGGTCTGGCTTACCACAGATCTAAAACAGGTCGGAGACCAAAAGGTCCTGGAGATTAATGCGGACAGCGATGCATTAATTGTCAAAGGATTAATTGCTGTTCTACTTGCAATTTATAATAGTAAAACACCGGAAGAAGTCCTGAACATCGATGTGAAACAGTATTTTTCTGAGTTACAG
Organism: Gimesia aquarii; assembly: GCF_007748175.1. NCBI lineage: Bacteria > Pseudomonadati > Planctomycetota > Planctomycetia > Planctomycetales > Planctomycetaceae > Gimesia > Gimesia aquarii. The sequence continues at coordinate 1,722,444 of NZ_CP037422.1, read as the reverse complement.
CTAGATAAATATCTTAGCTCTCAAAGAAAAAATGGTCTGTTTGGGATGGTTGAGCGAGTTCAGCAGGAAGCAAAAATGCTGTCTGGTCAAACTTAATAATCTACTATCTCGTCAGGAATTCAGTACGTGATCTGTGATTAATCATCGACAACGTTCTTTCCTGGAAGTGGGATCGCTTCAAAGTGGAAATCAATAGGAGCTGAAGTAATCAGGGTTGGAGCCAGATAAGTGAATTGGTAACTTGTCTCTGCTTGCGGTAAATCAGTAAATTGATACAGCACGCTAATCTTTCCCGTGCTTTCCAAAGTGGTTTGAGATGATCCGTTCAACCAATACTTTTTACCTTGCGAGTTCTGTAGAAACGCTCGATTGTGGTAAATCCATGTTCGATGTGATTCGAAAGCAGGGCCACTATAGTCATAGCTCAAAGCTATGCGAACATTCAGATTCTGTTTGGAATCATGTTTCATGCTCTTTGCATCAATCAATTCGACGGAAATATTTCCCCGTCGGCGAAGTGCTCCCTTTGACCGTGAAAGATGATCAAAGGTAATTGGCAGAGTTTCAGCCGCCAGTTCCATTTTTAGCCGTCCCTGAATCTCAATGGTCTTTGGAAGTTGATTGCGATCCAAGATCCATTGCATCGAAAATTTTAAATTTTTACCCCCTTCTCCCAGAGGAAGCTCATATTTCGCGTGGGGATTAAAAGGGGGAAGCTTGTGTGTCTTGTTCCCTTTTGCCTCTAATTCACTAGATGAGTAACTCAGAAATAAAGGTCTTAAACGTGGTTCAACCTGAATCAAAAATGTGGCTCGCAACAGTTCTCGGCTTGTGTTGCCTACGAGAGGTCGTCTGAGCACCTTTTCGATCTCAATCCGAAAAGGTCCGCTGTAGTAGACATGAGTTAGTTCTACTGATGGGTTCGGCTGATTCTGGCGAACCTGATTGAATTCCAAATATCCATTCGAACTATTAATTTGGTAAGTCAGGTATCGTTTTCGAGTGAGATCGTCAATGGCTTCCCAGAAAGGGCAGTCGACAAAGTTGACGTCCATCTTTGCGTTTAAAAGAGCATTCGATAATCTAGCCACATCAAGCTGGTTCCCGGTTTGCTCAGTGATTTTCATGAAAATTTTCTTGAGTGAATGTTTGCCTGTTAAATTAACGGTCGAGGCCTGAATGGAATCTTTTGCAACCCGCTTTTCAATCTGCTCGCGCACACGTTGGAGAGTGTCTCGAACAGAATTACTGGAAACAAGTTCTGGTGGGGGCAGTAAAGTCAGAACCGGTTTTCCCAACGAGATTAACTCTATTTCAGATTGTTGCCGGACAACACGCTGATTCGAATCCAGCTTTTTGATGAGCTGAGCAATCTGCTGCTTGATTTGAGCCTTTTTTGTTATTTCTGGTTTCTGGACAAAAGCGTTTGATTCCGCCACCATCCAAAAAAATGTCAGATAAAAAAAGGAAATTCCAAAATGAAGCCAGGTACGCGACACAAGAAGGTTTCCAGCTCAAGTAGATAGATTTGAATTAAGCTCCCTGAAGAAGCACTATTATATTGTAGCCGATTCATATGCCATGGAAACACCAGGAAGATCAGGTAACACAATTAGTGTATTCATTATAATTGATACTACTACTTCAATACTTGCTTCTTAACGCTCTGATTTGATGCAGACATTATTTTCTCGAATCCCCCTCTGAAACGGGTATTACACTTAAATTTAGCGAGAAGTGACAAATCTGTTTCCTGACTAAAGGTGCTCTTGATGTTTACCTGCTTTCGTATCATTCCACTCTGTTTCCTGGGAGCGAGTCTCTTTTCCTTTTCAGGCGTAACTGCGCTGGCTAAGTCCCCTTCTCTCATCGAGATGAAAACCAAAAACGATACATTCATTGGGAAATCAATTGCCCACAATCATGATATCAGTTGGATGGTCGATCAGACCGGCAAGTTGTCTGAGGTTGCTTTAAAGGATGTTACTTCGTTCCGACGAGTCTCTTCTGAATTCCAAAGGCTACCATTAAATAAAATGAAGCTGCAGTTACAAGAAGAATTTGGCCCCTTTTTCGAAGTCATCTCCACTCGTCATTATCTGATTTGTGCACCAAGAGGAAAGGCGAAAGCCTATGGTGGGATATTTGAAGAATTGTATCAATCGTTTTCACATTATTTTGCCTTGCGTGGATATCAGGTAAAAACTCCTGAGTTTTTGATGGTGACGGTAATTTTTCCTGATCAGGATCAGTTTTTCAAATATTGCAAGAAGGACCATGTCAGAACTGGGCAAGGTCTGCTGGGGTATTACCATCCACACACGAATCGGACTGCTCTCTTCGATCGAAGGACTGCATCAAAATCTGCCGGCCTTCAAGAGCATCAAGATGAAAACGAATTAATTTATTCGCGAGTTTCGAATAGTGGTAAAAATATTACGGAAGCGTTACGAGATACAATTATCCACGAAGCTACGCATCAAGTCGCATTTAATACAGGCTTGCACTCACGGGTTGGTGATAATCCCCGCTGGGTTGTGGAAGGTTTAGCGACGACATTTGAGTCAGATGAATTGCGGTCTCATACGGGTGGTCGCGCCAAATCGATCTCGCGCGTGAATCGAGATCGACTTTTGTGGTTTACAAATTATGCACAAAAACGTCGTAAAAAAGATTCACTTCAGTCATTCATTCGAGAAGACGCTTTATTTCATTCAGCGACATTTGACGCTTACGCAGAAGCATGGGCATTGACCTTTTATCTGGTGGAAACACGACCTGCTCGGTATGCACGTTACCTGAAGCAGATCTCACAACGTGATCCACTGAAAAAATACACACCTGAAGCCAGAGAGAAGGATTTCAAAAACGTATTTAAAACGAATCTTCAAGCTCTGGAAGTCGACTATCTGAAATTCATGGATCAGTTAGCTCAAGATCTAATTAAGCAGAATTAAGCAGCCGGTCTTACTAAATCCTGTTCCATCGCAGATACAACCAATGCACCACGGGCGATCGAAAGTTGTTCGTCTTGAACATGAGTTACCTGTTGAGAATCAAATCGAACTTGTCTGTTAGAGAGATTATGCACCAGGAATTCTCCGAACCCTTCAATGTGAGATAACTCACCCAGATAGACGATGGGAAGTTTCTCAAGCGTGGTAAGATAGTGTTGCATTGCTTCCATTTGTAAGACGAAATAGTCTAACAGGCTGTCGAGTAGTGACTCATACCAGCTGGCGATCACGGAGTGATTGGTAAGAAAAGGGCTGATATTAATTCCCGGGTCGCGTCGTTTCAGTTTGGCTTTCTCTGTATCTGGAACCTGCTGACCTTCAGAATTTGTGGTAAACAGTTTTAAGGAATTAGCCAGTTGCTCATCCATCCATTCACTCCCATAAGGAGCAGAATGCTGGATCACCATTCGGCTCTGATGAATTAAGCCAATTTCTGAATGAGAATGCCCGAGGTAGACTGCATACCCTGACAATCGCGAAATGGCAGGAAACGCAGATAAGCCTGCCGCTAATGAAATACTTGTTGCTAACGGAGTATAACCTTGCAATGTAATCAATTGAGAGACCAGCTTATTTAAAGATGAAGTCGCATCAGTCCCTGGTGTCATGAAGGAACAATACTCACCAGTTTTTTTTGATTTGGGAAGGATTGATTGGATCAAGGTTGAGAGTAACTGTCGGTGGACAGGGTCGTTTAAAACCAACTCTCCTTTCGAAAAAAGAGGATATAAAGGCAAATTCGAAAACCGTGCGATTTGGCACGCGTGTTCTCCTGGAATAATCAAACTGTCTTCACAACAAAGAAAAGGGGTTGTGAGTTTTTGAAGAAATAAACGGTTTTCTTTCGTGTCTTCCATGATGGTATATGCGGTATCAATCGATCGGCTCGTTAATTTTTGGTTGGAATCGTTTTGCAACGTTCTGAGGCTGTTTGAGCCAATATGCAATGAAGTGCTCATTTTTGGATCACTCCCTGCATAGCCTGCAATACTCGATCGAGTATCCCGGATGTCTCGTTTGCTTTTTCAGATGGCTGATGATTCGAAGTGACTGGTCGAGAACTTTTTTTAGAATCCCTATTTTCATCAGGAGACTTTGAAGCTTCCGGATGAGGCCTGTCAAATCGAAACGCAGGTGTCTTCAATGTTTTTTCTGCCCGCTCTGAACGCGGTTTTGCCGGGACCGCATTTGGTACTTCAGCGTTCACTGGGATCTTTGATCCACGATCTGTTTGTTTGTTGAAATGAGGACCTTTGAGTGTTTCTCGTTGATCAATACGTGCGGATCTGGTTTGGTGACGTCCATAAATAAAGTTGTCGGTCGGAATCTGAGGCGTTTCTTCAATGATGGGGAGGTTATTTTCCAGGATTTGTTCCAGAAGAGATTTTTCCGGTAATGGAGGTAGTGATTCCCAGTTTGCAACGAGAGTTACTTCTGACTCAGGCGACATTGTTGTTTGTTGCTGACCATCTTTTACTGCATCACGTTTTGCTTTGGTTTTTTTATGGTAGAATCTCCAGCTGATAACACCAACAAATGTCAGTAAGAGATATATGCTCCAATGAGACCAGAACGAAGAGCCAGCCTTCGATTCTGCCTCTTCAAGTTTCATTAAATCATTCTCCGATAGAACCTGGATTGCTTCGGCAGGAGGAGCGGGTGCCGCCTTTAAATGCATTTCAGGAACAGTAGGGGTGGCAGTGAGTTCTTTGTCCTGTTGTTTTGATTGATCTTTTGGCTCTTGGCCCCTGTTTTCAACGTGCGTTTTTTTCGGTTTGGTATCAAAGTCCAGATTCGCAGTTGTTTGTTGTAGTAGAGGACCATTGAGTTGAAGCTGCTTATCTTCTAATTCAAGACGGGGTTCTTCTGTAGCCCCCGGGATATTTTCTGGATGAGCTACTCCTTGAAACGTTTCCTGAATGTCTTTCTTCACGGGGGGCACTTGTTGAAAACGTGATGTCTCCAAAGGCAATGATACAGGGGCATTCATCTTTGCGGGAGATGCGAGAACATTAAATTCTTCTGCGTGTAACTGTATAGGGGCTGGTAGGGATTTGGGTACCAACGAGAGATCCAGGCTCTGTTTGGCATTCAAAACGAGTACCGTGCCTGTATCCAGTTTGGTTGTCAGCTTATTTGTTGTGAAAGCAGCTTTGTGCCTGCCCCGATGAGGTGGAATCACTTTAATGGTTCGCGCGATTTGTGGGTACTTTTCTATCGGTTGATTCAAACAGCGCAAGATACTAGCCAGATCAGCTATTTCTGGTTGCAGGCCAAATACGATCGGACGGTTTAATAAGTTGATTATGGCAACTTGAATCAGTTCTGGTGATCCTTGTTGTTGATTTCTTTGATTGTAGTTCCACTGTTGGTTTGAGACTTCATCAATCACTCTGGCAGATGATTTCATAGCAAGCAGCACATCACCATTCATCAGTGGAAACTCTTGATCTGCTGAGTAAAAGAGATTTTGGCTGATGCGTCCACCGCGAATAATACGAACGATACCCGACGACTTTGCGGTCAATCCGCCTGTTCTGGAGATCACTTTGTTCAATTGCAGGTCTTGGTCAGCAACTTCATATGCAGCACAATGTGCAAATTCACCTAGTAGTCCAATCACCGCGGTCTGCTTCTGTGGTTGTCCGTCGATTTCATGGAATTCAGTTTGCGCATTAATGACACTCAATGATCCAGAACAGAGGATCATGATCGAAAACATAAAACAAAATATGCGCCAGCAGAACATCTAGCCTTCCTTATGGCAATTTGACAAAGGTAGAAGGGCATCTAGGGGAGTCCGTATAATCAGTAAAATCGGCATAATCTGAGTTCAAGCATCACCCAAAGTATCGGAATTCAGGGAAAACCTATGATTCAGAGAGAGCCCACGAAAAAGTGGTAAGTATTTATCTATAAAAGGCTTGAAATTATCATCAGAATAGAGCGGGGATATTTATTCCAAGTGATTTGTGATGTTGATAGGATAAAGACATAAATGAAGCGCATGTGCGTTTTTAAATCGTAATTATGCATTTCATAATCAAATAAGCCCCTATTATAAAAGGGTTTATAGTTTGATGAGGCAGGATGATTTTGTGAATGTCACTAGTTTAACCGTTGAGAATTATTTGAAGGCAATTTTACAGATCAGCCTCCAATCGAACTCAGAATGGATCAGTACCGGTGAGTTAGCCAAATATATGGATGTGGCCCCCGGAACGGTGACTAGTATGCTTAAAACCTTGAAGCATTCTGATCACGTTGAGTATCGTCCTTATGAGGGAGCCTGTTTAACGGAGAGCGGCAAACAGATGGCGATCCGTGTGCTTAGACGACATCGGTTAATCGAACTGTTCCTTGCTCAGACACTTAAACTTTCCTGGGATCAGGTTCATTCTGAAGCAGAGAATATGGAGCATGCCGTCAGTGATTTTCTTGTAGATCGTATTGATGAGTATCTTGAATTTCCCGAGACCGATCCACACGGTGATCCGATTCCATCCATTGATGGGCAGATGCGGCGTGCTTATCCCAACCTGACGAATTTATCTGATTGCCAAATCGGAATCCCGATCAAAATCGTTCAGGTGACTGATCAAGAAACAGAATTTTTGCGGTTTCTATCCCGATCAGGCTTAACCATTGGTTCTCAAGGCAGCGTCACGGAAAAAAATGTGGAAGCTGGAATTGTTGTCTCGGAATGGAATGGTCAAGTCATTTCAATGGGTGTGCATGTTGCCGAGAATGTTCGAGTCGTGCCTGTGAATAACTAATTATGCCTCATATATAAGAGGGATTTTTGATTTACCATAACGGAGTTTGAGGAAACTCCTCCGTGTTGAAGAAAGAGAAGAAATTGAGTCATTTAATTTATGAGAATCCGTTGATTACTCGGTATGCGTCCCAGGAAATGAGTCAGATTTGGTCGGCTCAAAAAAAACATTCCACCTGGCGCAGATTATGGGTCGCACTTGCCGAGTCACAGCATGAAATGGGGCTCGGGGTTTCAGCGGAACAGGTTCAATCGTTAAAAGAAGCCGTCGACGATATTGATTTCAAGCTGGCCGCTAAGTACGAAAAAGAACTGCGACACGATGTGATGGCTCATGTGCATACTTACGGTGACCGTTGTCCTGATTCGATGGCCATCATTCATCTCGGTGCCACCAGTTGTTTTGTAACTGATAACAGCGAGCTGGTTATGATTCGCGAAAGTCTTGAGTGTGTGCGAGCCAGGCTTATTTCGGTGATTGATCATCTGGCTAGTTTTGCTAAAGAGAATCGTGATTTGCCCTGTCTGGGGTTCACTCATTTACAACCGGCTCAACCGACGACGATCGGCAAACGGGCCACACTCTGGTGTTATGATCTGATCCTCGACCTGGAAGAAATCGAACATCGTCTGGAAAAACTCCGATTTCGAGGAGTCAAAGGAACTACGGGAACGCAGGCGACATTCCTTCAACTTTTTGAAGGCGATCATGCAAAAGTGGATGAGCTGGATCGACGCGTGACGGAAAAAATGGGTTTCCGTGATCGCTATGCAGTGACCGGTCAAACCTATTCGCGCAAAGTGGATGCTCAAGTTTTATCTACGTTGAGTGGCATTGGTCAGTCAGCACATAAAGCAGGTAATGACATTCGAATTTTGCAGAACCGGAAAGAACTGGAAGAGCCATTTGAGAAAAAACAAATCGGTTCCTCGGCAATGGCCTATAAGCGAAATCCGATGCGGTCCGAACGCATGTGTTCGCTGGCACGGTTTGCAATCAGCTTGACCGCGAACGCAGAAGATACGGCTGCGACTCAATGGATGGAACGAACTTTGGATGACAGTGCCAATCGGCGACTGTCTCTTCCTCAGTCGTTTCTGGCCATCGATGCTGTATTAATTTTGTATCGGAATATTGTCGATGGGATGGTTGTTTATCCTAAAGTGATTGAGAAACATCTCAATGAAGAGCTCCCATTCATGGCGACCGAAGAATTTCTAATGGCTGGCGTTGCGGCTGGCGGTGATCGTCAGGAATTGCATGAACTCATTCGGGTTCATAGCCAGGCTGCTGGTGCAGAAGTGAAAGTGAATGGCGGACAAAACGATTTGATCGAACGCCTGCAAAAAGATCCTGCTTTCAAAGATTGTGATCTGAAAAGTGCGCTCGACGCTCGAAAATATATCGGGCGTGCACCGGAACAAGTGGATGCGTTCATTGCCGAAATCATCGAACCAATCAGGCAGCGTTATCAAAGCAATCTGAATCAGGGTACAGAGAATCTAAAGGTATAGCATCGATTTGACTTTGGTGGCTCACTCAAAATGAAGACGCCCCGATGATCAAGACCATCGGGGCATCCACTTCAGGGACTGTATAGTGCCATGCTACTACGTCAGAATATTTTTAATGACATGTGCCTCTTCAACACCTGTGAGTTTGGTATCCAATCCTTGAAATTCCACACTGAATTGTTGATGATTAATTCCGAGCAGGTGTAGCATAGTTGCATGTAGATCACGAACGTTGACAATGTTTTCTACGGAATTATACCCAAGTTCATCGGTTGCACCATAAGTAATTCCACCTTTTATCCCTCCTCCGGCCATCCACATGGAAAAACCTTTAATGTGGTGATCGCGGCCTGCACCTCCTTTTCCCTGGAACATGGGAGTTCTGCCAAATTCCCCTCCCCAAATCACCAGTGTTTCCTCTAGCATTCCTCGTTGCTTAAGATCATTGATTAATGCCCAGGTTGGCTTATCAGTTAGACCGCAGCAGGTATTCATGTATTTCACTAGATCACCGTGATGGTCCCAACCGCGATGGTAAAGATGAATAAATCGGGATCCTCGTTCTGCCAGACGTCTCGCCAGCAGGCAATTAGTGGCATAGCTTCCAGAGCCTGGTTCGGCACCATACATTTCCAATGTCTGTTTCGATTCTCCTGAAAGGTCCATGAGTTCGGGAACAGAGGTTTGCATTTTGAATGCCATTTCATAGGCGGCTATACGTGTTTCTATTTCCGGATTAGCGACACGCTGATTTCGGAATCGGTCCAGCTTTTGAACTGTTTCAATCAGTTCTTTTTGTTGCCGTGCATTCACACCTGCAGGGTTGTTTAAATAATTCACCGGATCACCGGTTGAATTGAATTGAACTCCCTGATAACGGCTGGGAAGAAACCCCGTGCCCCATTGCCGTGACGCGATTGGTTGAGGGTTTCGCCCTCCTACACTGGTGAGTACGACAAAACCAGGCAGCTCTTCCGTTTCGCTACCTAATCCATATGTGATCCACGATCCCATTGAAGGTCGCCCACTGATGGCGGTGCCTGTATTCATAAAAGTATGTGCGGGATCATGATTGATCTGCTCGGTGACCATCGAACGGATGATGCAGATGTCGTCAGCGATTTTTGCAGTCCAAGGCAGAAAATCGCTGATTTCCTGCCCGTTCTGACCGTACTTATGGAACTTAGTCAATGGCCCCTGGCATTTGAGGGCTTTGCCCTGCAATTGCGCAATCGGTTGACCTTTGGTGTAACTTTCAGGGAATGGTTTTCCATCCATCTCAGCCAATTTTGGTTTATAGTCAAACGTTTCAAGATGAGTAGGCCCACCTGCCATGCAGAGAAATATGACTCGTTTTGCTTTGGGAGCAAAATGTGGTAAGCCCGGTAACCCTCTCACTATAGATGGTTTTGCTACTGATTGCGCAACAGCACTTTTTTCGTTCGTTAACAAAGAGCCCAGTGCGGCCGCTCCCAGTCCTACTCCCGAATTGGTAAGAAACGTTCGACGATTCAAGCCAGTTTGAATTTGATTCCAATTAATCATCACATTAATTCCTCGTGACCACTTCATTCAGATTTAATAACGCACGAGTGACCTCCGTCCATGATGCCAACTCAACGTTATCAAGACCTTGTTTTGTTTTTGCTAAACCAGATTGTGTCAGTGATACCGCATCTTCAGGTTTTGATAGATATGCCTTGCGATTTAAATTCAACAGCGCCAAAAGAGCTTTAGATTCTATTTCTTCCGGGGAACGAGATGTCGCTTTCGAGAACGCATATTTGACTTTTTCTGTGTCGGATGTTCCTCCGTTTTGTAGAACCTCTTCTGCGAATTTTCGTGCGGCTTCGATGAAAGTCGGGTCGTTCAGAAGCGTGATTGCTGCAATAGGGGTATTCGATCGGGGACGCTGAGCCGTACATTCTTCACGGCTTGGGGCATCAAAGGCCTTTAACATAGGGTGGAGGAACTGTCGTTGCCAGTGCACATATAACCCACGACGCCATTGCCGTTCATCAGAATGTGATACATATTTTCGTTTCGGAAAATTTAAGTGACGATAATAGCCGGCAGGCTGGTACGGTTTCACACTTGGGCCACCAATTTTGGTAATCAACAGGCCGCTGACAGCTAAAGCATTATCTCGCACCATTTCTGCAGGCAGCCGGAAACGTGCCTGACGATTAACCAATTGATTGTATGGATCAAGTTTTCGTTGCTCTGGTGACTCAAGTGAAGATTGGCGATACGCTTTACTCATCACAATAAACTTGACCATTTGTTTGACGTTCCAGTTGTCATTGAAAAATTTCAGTGCCAATTGATCAAGGAGTTGCGGAGAATGCGGTGGTCCTCCCTGCCCCCCAAAATCATCGAGAACGGGTGCAATACCATTCCCAAAGAAGAGATACCAAAAGCGATTCGCAAACACGCGTGCCATTAATAAACCATAACCATCCTTGTCTGATAACCAGTTAGCGAGATCTAGGCGAGTCAGACGTTTGTCTCCATTACCCAGGGCACCTAGAAACTCGGGAATGGCTGGCTGAACAACAGGCCCCGAATCGTCCAGCCAATTACCGCGCGGGAGAATTCGAATGTCCCTTGGCTTAATCGAAACTGTAATCATGGTTTTCAATGCTTTTTTATCAATAGCCGTTCGCATTTTTTGTAATGCGTCTAATCTTTGCTTGAGCTGCGCCTGTTCTTTTGCCTGCTTTGTTGATTTCAAAGTTTTTTTCAGCGTTTTTATTTTCGGTTCGAGTTCAGAAATTTGTTTTTGTTCTTCCTCAGAATAGAGGAAAAGTTCTGGTTCTCTTGCTGTTGGAAGAGCATTTGTCGCTTTTGTGAAATGTTGTGCTTCATCAATGTCAGCAAAAAAAGCGACTTGTGAGTAAAAATCTTTGATGGTGTAAGGATCGTACTTATGATCGTGACATTGGCAACACCCCATGGTTGCTCCCATCCAGACGCCTGAAAAATTTCGGATGCGGTCGGCTGCATAGATAGCCAGGTATTCCTTGGGTTGTACACCCCCTTCATGTGAGGTTTGCAGCACGCGATTATATCCGGTAGCAATTTTTTGCTGCAGTGTTGGATTCGGCAATAAGTCCCCCGCTAATTGCTCTCGCGTAAATTGATCGAAGGGCATATTGTCATTAAACGCGTTGATGACATAATCACGGTAAGGCGAAATGTGATGGTCTTGATCGCCGTGATATCCCACTGTGTCTGCAAAGCGAACTAGGTCTAACCAATATATGGCCATCCGCTCGCCGTAATGTGGTGATGCCAGTAGTCGATCGACCAGTTTTTCATAGGCCTTAGCACTACGGTCATTTACAAACTCTTTGACTTCTTGTGGAGTGGGAGGCAGCCCAGTCAGATCAAAGCTGAGACGGCGGATCAGAGTAATCTTATCTGCTTCAGCCGCTGGTTTCAGGTTCTGTTTTTCTAATCGAGACAGAATAAAATGGTCGATCCAATTCACGGGCCATTTCTGATTTTTTACTTTTGGAGTCGCAATGGGTTGTGGATTAACATAGGCCCAGTGCTTCGACCAGGGGGCACCTTCTTCGATCCATCGTTTGAGCAATTGAATTTCGGCTGGCTTCAACGACTTTCCTGAATCAGCGGGAGGCATAACAAGATCAGGATCATTACTGGAGATGCGTTCGAAGAGCAAACTTTTCTCGGGTTGGCCAGACTCAATGATAAAAGCAGTTCCCGATTTCGCTTTGATGCCACTTTCAATATCCAGACGTAAGTCTGCTTCTCGATGCGTAGCATCAGGTCCATGACAATGAAAGCAGTTTCGCGAAAGTATGGGCCGAATGTCACGGTTGAAGCTGATGTCTTTCGCTTCAGAGTAAACTTGAACGGGAAGCAAAAAAAATACAGTCAGTCCGATCCAGAAAAACCTTATGATTACCCGATGCATGGTAATTCGCCTCAGCCAAAGACGTGGAAGATACACCGAGAGTGGTAAGCGATTACAGCTTGGAAATCCAGGTACATCAAACACGTGGAAAACTGGTTTGGTGATACCGATCCGTAATCAAACGAGCTTACGGTAGCCAGACTCCCAAAGCCCGGCAGGTAGAATCATAATAGTTGACTTTTGAGTATGGTCATTGCCAATCTATAATTTAATAATACCAGTCAATTTGGGATGACGCAATAATGAGTTCCCATGTTTGGTTCCGAATTTCAGCGTTTCATAACTTAACAATTGGCATTTTTCTAACGAACTTCATAAATCGGAATGTGTCATTGAAAATGAGTTGATTTCTAAAATTTAATTTATATAAGCAGGCGTTTATGATGCAGCCACCAACTTTTCAGGATATTCAAGAAGCAGTTCCCCGCGTCCGCCAAGTGTTGTCCCCTACTCCACTTTATGAGTGGCCAGGCTTAAGTCAGTTAACCGAGACCCAACTTTATTTAAAACATGAAAACCATCAGCCTGTGGGTGCGTTTAAAATCAGAGGAGGGATTAATTTAGTAAGTACTCTTTCTAATACCGAGCGTGAAGCAGGAATCATGGGATGTTCGACTGGCAATCATGGTCAGTCGTTAGCATACGCGGCTCGTATCTTTGGAATTAAATGTACTATTGTGGTTCCGAAAAATAATAACCCGGATAAAGTCCGTGCGATCAAATTACTGGGAGCGGACATCATTGAACATGGCGAAGACTTTGATGAAGCAAAACAATATCTGGAACGCGTATTAGTTGATGAAAAACGTCGTTACGTGCATTCAGCGAATGAGCCGAAGCTGATTGCCGGGGTAGGAACTCAGGCGATAGAGATTTTTGAAAAACTGAACGCGCCTGATGTCATTATAGTTCCTGTGGGTATGGGCAGTGGTGTTTGTGGTACTGGGATCGTAGCCAAACACTTGAACCCAAAAACGGAAGTCATTGGTGTAGGAGCTGAGAACGCACCTGCAAATCAGTTATCCTTTCTAGCCGGTTCATTACAAACAACTGAAACCGCTCAAACCTGGGCAGAAGGAGTCGCCACCCGATCTTCGGCTGAGTTGACTCAGGAAATCATGAAGTCGGTCGTAGATGACTTTCTGCTGGTGAGTGAAGACGAAATGCGAATCGCCGCTTATCATACACTCAAAGAGACACACAATCTGGTAGAAGGGGCGGGAGCAGCAGCTTTAGCCGCGATTCTCAAAAACAAAGAACGATTTCAAGGTAAGAAAGTCGTTGCAATACTAAGCGGCGGTAATCTAAATCTGGCTGAACTTCCCGAGATTTTACGTTTGGGATCTCTCCAATAATCTATGATTTATTCGAACTTCGCCTCAGTCTGGCAAAATTAAACTCACTTAATTAATCCCCGTCTCTGAATTCAGTTCAAGGTTTGATTGGAATTCCCTCTCCGTAATTGTTACCGTAAATGCCAAATTGGAATTAGTAAAATAACAGGTTACTGTTAACTCCCAATTTGAACCTGCGAAACATATCGATTGAGGGAAGTATGAGATTCAAAGATCGTGTTGTGATTGTCACTGGCGGCAGTAAAGGTATTGGTGAAGGCTGCTCACGCGTGTTTTGTGAAGAGGGTGGCCTGGTCGCGATTCTGGCCCGAGGTATCGGAGCGGGGCAAGATTTAGCACGCGAATTGAATGAAAAAGGCCCTGGGAAGGCGATCTTCGTTCAATGTGATGTCGGCGAGCATCAACAAATTTTATCTGCCATCGAAATGGTTGTGGAACAATTTGGCCGACTGGATTGTATTATTAATAATGCAGGGTTCCATCCACCAGCGATGTCTCTTGAAGAGACCAGTATCGAGGAAATGGAAGAGTTGATGCGTGTCAACTTTCTCAGTACGTTTGCTGGGGCTAAGTATGCCTTGCCATATTTACGTAAAACAAAAGGGACTATCATCAATATGTCGTCGATGACGGCCTTGTTAGGACAACACCATTCAACCGCCTATTGTTCAACTAAAGGTGCTCAAGTCAGCTTTACCAAATCATTGGCGATTGAACTGGGCGAAGCCGGGGTAAGAGTGAATGCAATTCTTCCCAGTAATATCGATACTCCTCTAATGCGTGATTGGGCTGCGACACTTCCTGATTCAGAAAATGCGTTGAAGCGAGTTGCCGATCTTCAGGTTTTCAAAAGGATGGGAACGATCGAAGAAATGGGCCGCCTGGCTCTGTTTCTAGCGACAGAGGATTCGAGCTTTCTCACAGGCCAGGCAATCGAAGCCGAGGGAGGCGCCAGTCTCGATTATTGAAAGCTTAGACAATACGATGTCAAAGTGGATCTCTTTACAAGTAGATCACTTGAAATTCTAATTCTTAGTTTAATTCAAAACTGAACAGAAAATAGAGAGAGAAGGAACAAGATATGACAGGTATGCGCAGAGTATTTCGTTTTTTGGCTGTTGCTGTTTTCCTTGGGATGGCGTATCAAACTTACGGAAATCTGGTGGAAGAATATAAGAACGGTTTAGTTTGGAAAGAGCCAGCTATTGTGACGACAAGTCCCAATAAACCACCCTCTGACGCGATCGTCTTGTTCGATGGAAAAAACCTGAATCAGTGGAAAAACGGCGATCAATGGATCATCAAGGATGGTTATGCAATTACCACAAATACAGATATTGAAACCAAGCAATCATTTGGTGACTGTCAACTTCATATAGAATGGGCGACCCCAGAAAAAATCGAAGGTAAAGGTCAGGGGCGTGGCAATAGTGGTGTGTTCCTGATGGGTCAATATGAAGTTCAAGTCCTCGATTCCTATCAGAACAAAACCTATTTTGATGGTCAGGCGGGAGCGATTTATAAACAGTGGCCTCCGATGGTTAATGCCTGCCGCAAACCAGGGGAATGGCAAACATATGATATCATCTTTACCGCACCCCGGTTTGATGTATATGGACAACTGGTAAAGCCCGCGTATATTACAGTCATTCAGAATGGCGTCGTTGTGCAAAATCATTCTGAACTGCAAGGTGGTACTTTTTACCATCAACCTCCTTTTTATACTGCTCATGAAGAGAAACTGCCCATCAGACTTCAGTTTCACAAAAATAAGACAAAATTTCGTAATATCTGGATACGTGAAATTTCCGAAGTTCACCCCATCGGTTGTGTTTGTCCCGAGTGAGTTCTATCTTATTCAAGACAACAAATATTGCTGATCTGAGTAATTGATTGACTAACCGAGGGATGAGGATAATCGCATGGCTGTTTTTTTGGGTGTGGATATTGGAACGAGTGGAACAAAAACACTGGCAATGCAGGAAGATGGTAGGATTCTTTCTTCTGCGACCGTAGAGTATCCACTCTATAGTCCTCGCCCCGGTTGGTCGGAACAGAATCCTGAAGATTGGTGGCAGGCCACGATCAAAAGTGTTCGCAAAGTTTTGAAAGCAGGTAAAATCAAGCCTGTCGATGTCAAAGGTATTGGACTAAGCGGACAGATGCATGGAAGTGTTTTTCTCAATAAAAAACATGAAGTGATCAGACCAGCTCTGCTTTGGAACGATCAGAGGACCGCTGCGGAATGTGCTGAAATCGAACAGCTTGCCGGTGGACGGAAAAAACTGATCAACATGGTGGCGAATCCGGCGTTGACAGGTTTTACAGCTCCTAAGATTCTTTGGCTTCGCAATCATGAAAAGAAAAATTTTGATAAAACAGTTCAGGTTCTATTACCAAAAGACTATGTCCGATTTCGATTGACAGGAGAATTCGCGACTGAGGTCAGCGACGCCTCGGGAACGTTACTGTTGAATGTCAAACAGCGGAAATGGAGCCGTCCATTGCTGAGAAAATTGGAATTGGATGAATCGCTGCTGCCTGAAGTTTATGAATCAGAAGATGTCAGTGGACATCTAACGGAGCAGGCCGCTCGATTGTTGGGCCTTTCGAAAGGTGTGGCCGTTGTAGGAGGAGGCGGAGATCAGGCCGCTGGTGCTGTCGGTAATGGAATTGTGAAAAAAGGTGTGATCTCAGCGACCATGGGAACAAGCGGCGTTGTGTTTGCACATAGTGATGAGGTACAGATTGATCCCGCGGGGCGGGTGCATACTTTCTGTCATGCTGTGCGTAATAAGTGGCACGTGATGGGGGTGGTTCTCTCCGCGGGAGGCAGTTTGCAATGGTATCGAAATCAACTCTGTGAACAACAAGTGGCTAGCGCCAAACGAAAAAAGATCGATCCCTATCAACTCATTACCGAGCAGGCAGGTGAAGCTCCCGCCGGAAGTGAAAGCTTGTTTTTCTTACCTTATCTGACGGGTGAACGAACTCCTCATGCTGATCCTGATGCTCGTGCTGCCTGGATTGGATTAAGTTTGCGGCATGGGCGTCCCCATTTGAGCCGTGCCGTGATTGAGGGAGCGACTTATGCCATGCGAGACTCCCTGGAAATTATCCGAGAGCTGAATATCCCTGTGAAAGAGATTCGGCTCTCAGGTGGTGGTGCCAGGAGCAAATTCTGGCGTCAAATACAGGCAGATATTTATGGCCGAAAAGTAGTGACAATCAATGCCGAAGAAGGTCCCGCCTATGGTGTCGCGTTATTAGCGGCCGCAGGGACTGGTGCTTTTAAGGATGTGGTTGAAGCCTGCTCAGCCAGCATTCGTGTCGTTGAGAGCACGAACGTAAACTCTAAAGGGAAAAAAGTATACAACAAAGCTTATCCTCTATTTCGTAAGCTCTACACATCGCTCAAAGGTGATTTTCAGAACATCAAAGAACTGTTGGACTAAAGGAGTGTTCACTTGCTCCTGTCCCTCTCATGTAAAAAGTACAATATTGTTCGGTCTTGTATTTCAGGACTGAAAGAATACGTTTCAAAACAATTTTTGGACGTGTTAATTGTACAAGAGAGAATAAACAGTTAATTTAGGGGGAGTGTAGACACACTTTATAACGTGTCTCGTCTGTTGTATTTGGTCATTCCCGTTGATGGTGAAAGAGTTCTTCGAAGTCTCACACACAGGATGCCGAAATAAACTCATTATGGATCCAATGAACCTGATCAGTTCAAATTTGGATAGAGTGGTGAAAAATAGCAGTTTAGTCCTGAATCTCTTCGATTTGCCTGAAGACAGTCTAAGCAGAATATAGTATAGTCTCTCCATTTCAGCCGATTTGCATTGACTATCAAAATCTGAAGACAGGCAAGATTTTGATTAGCTGGGCTTTGACTTGTGTTGATAAAGAGTAGGACAGTCTCATCAGATGACTAAACCCAAGCAAAATAATAGTGGATCCACTCAAGGCCCTTTTTGTGTCTGGTCGGGGATTGGAATCACTAATTTCATCAAGCTAATGAGGCTGCGTCCCACAATTCGTCCATCGGGCTTGTTTCGTTTGATTTCTTCCGGGTTGTTTAGTATTTCCAACTCCTGTCTGGGCTTATTGGAAAATCTGGTCTTCAGTCGCAAAGTCAATCGGACGGAATTAGAACCCCCCGTATTCATCATCGGTCATTGGCGAAGTGGTACAACACTACTCCATAATCTTATGTCGATGGATCAACAGTTCATTTACCCTAATATGGGAGCAATGCTGTTTCCTTCACATTTTCTGTTAACTGAACCTGTATTTAAACATGTTTTGAAGTATTTGTTACCAAAACAGCGCCCCATGGATAACATGCCGGTGAACTGGGATTTACCTCAGGAAGATGAAACTTCCATTATGCTGCTGCACCTGATGTCACCCTATCTGGCGATTGGTTTTAGTGATCAACCTGAGGTTTATGATCGCTATTATGAGTTGGATCAACTGACGCCAAAAGAAGAAGCAAGTTGGAAAAAGACATTTTTATACTTTATGAAGAAACTGACCTACAAGGAAGGTATAAAAAAACACATTCTCTTGAAGTCACCTACTCACACATTCCGAATACCATTTCTGCTCAAAATGTTTCCCGATGCTCGTTTCATTTATATTTATCGGGATCCCTACAAAGTTTATAACTCAACTTTACATTTACGCCGTACCATGTTTGGCGATAATGGCTTTGCTCCTCTCAATATGCAAAAGTTAGAAGAGGATATGGCCAATATTTATCTAAATCACCTGGATGTTTATGATCGCGATCGGAAAACAGTACCAGAAGGTCAATTACACGAAGTTCGCTTTGAAGAACTCGAGGCCGACCCTGTGGGAGAATTGAGAAAAGTTTACGAGCATCTGAATCTTTCCGGCTTTGATGATCTAGAAACAAATATGCAGCCTTATCTGAAAGATCAAAAGTCGTATAAGAAAAATAAATACGAAATGGATGCAGCTCAGGAAAAGAAAATTTACGAACGTTGGCAAAAAGCATTTGAGATGTTCGGTTATGATCGCCTGCCTTCTGAACAATTAGTGAAAGCACGCGTTGCTTCCTAACACGCGTTGCATCACAAACAGCAATCTTGAGTCAGCTTATTGCTCTGACTCTGGATGAGACTTCTTATCAGTCGTTTGCTGCTTTTTTTCTCTCAGTTCCAGAATCTGTTTTTCCAGTAAGCGCTGCTGGTCCTGAATTCGAGAAATCATTGTGGAAGACCGGATCCGGGATGCGCTCATATCTCCAATAGCAGACAGAATGACCCAGAACGCAATCAAGAGAATGCCTCCCCAGTACGCTGCAAACAAGCCCGGGTAAGATTTCCAGGGCATGTAAGGTGCATCCCCCACTACGATCAGGAAACCAATCAGAATCAGCAGACCTGAAGTTTGCATGCGTCTGCGGTATTGTTTTGAGAAAAAACTGAGATCGTCATCACTGAGGTCTGCATCGAGTTGACGGTGAAACCAGGACGTACGGTGTAGTTGAATTAACCCAGCTCCAAAGAGAACCAAAAGCGTTCCGACGATGATGCCCGGGATCGTATCTGTCACAATATCTGCATCCTTGATTGGTGGTGGAGGAAATCCCTTTGAATGTTGAAATGTCACCAAGTCAATCTTCCAATCTTCTCAATTTAAGTCTAACAAAATCAGGTTGAGATGAAACGTGTCTAATGGGATTATTTTGTAGACAGCTCGAGAGTGGAAACACGGCGAAAGGCCGCTGATTGATCATTTCTTCATAATTACAGCCAGTTTAGAGGGATAAATGGAGATGTTGCATTTTTTGAACATTTTCGATTTCGGTTTTATAGCCGGTTGTTCACGTCAGCAAGTGACAAATTGAAAATCCTCAAAATGTTAAGTGACATAGATTCGACTATAGACAATCTCCGCTAATGGTGTTCCTGATTCGATATTACAGAAATGACTTTCGGTAGAGAACGGAACATAATCGTAAAATAAATACCAACTAATATAATACCGGGAATCCACCAATAAAGTGTTGTCTGTAATTCTTCTGGTGGAGGAGATGTATTAAAGATGGTCAAACTGTATTCAGGGTTTAAGCCAGGAAGGATATAAGGATAAAGGGCGGCCGCGCCACTAAAGAAGAGCAGATACATGAAAAAGGCAGAACTTAAAAACGCGGACATGTTCCAGTTATTGATTCGAAAGAAAAGTGAACCTGCCAAGAAAATAAGAGCTCCCAGGGGGAGAAAGATGAGCCATGGGTGAGTAGCAAAATTTTCTTTGGTGTGCGGTTGAACGACATAGCTGGCAATGAGAGTCACTATGATCAATCCGACAGTCGTCAGCCAAAAGCTGGTTGCACATTTTCGAGCGCGCTGTTGAACGAGACCATCAGTTTTAGCAACGAGCCAAAGTGAACCATGGTGCAAAAAAATCGAAGCAGAGGTGACACCACTGAGGACTGTATACCAGTCTAGAATTCCTGTCTGTTTGCTAATTCGAAAATCCGTCCAGAGAGGCTCAAAGAATGTCCCTTCTGCATTTAACGGAACTCCTCGAAAGATATTGGCTAATGCCGCTCCCAGAATCACAATGAGCAAGCCACTGGAAATAAACAACATGATGTTCCAAAAATGAACCCAGAGGGAATCAGAAAAATAGTGAGGTAACTCGATACTGATTGCTCGAAAGAGTAACAGCCAGACAACCATGGTTAAAGGGAGATAAAACCCACTAAACATGGAACTCAAAAATGCGGGAAATGCCAACATCATTGTTCCGCCAGCGGCAATCAACCAGACTTCATTTCCATCCCAGACAGGTGCAATCGACTGGATAACCTGTTTTTGTTCCTGTCGATTCTTAGCGATAACTAGATGTAACACACCAACGCCCAGGTCAAAACCGTCTAACACAAGGTAGGTCGAGATCATCAACAACAACAGGATATACCAGAGGGTTTCCATACTTCTAAGTTCCTGCCTCAGTTGCTAAATCAGGTTGATCAGTCTCAATTGGTTCTGGTCCCTGATTTATGATACGTGTTGCGAGAAAAAAGTAGAGTACTGATAAAAACAGGTAAAGGCCCATAAAACCCAACAATGTGAAGAGAACGTTACCTTGCGAAACATTTTGGGATGCTCCATCAGCCGTTTTCATCAAACCGTAGATCACCCAGGGCTGGCGACCAACTTCCGTAGTGAACCAACCAGCCGTATTCGCAATAAAAGGGAAGGGGAGTGACAGCATTAAGAGCCAGAGTATTACGCGATTGGTATGTAACCTTCGTTGCCAAAGCAGGAACGCGCTGATTCCCATTAAGGCGATAAACAACGTTCCCAGCCCCGCCATGATATGATACGAAAAATACAAGAGTTCAACATTGTCTGGCCAGAGCTCTCGATCGTATTCTGTAAGGCCTTTCACTTTCGCATCCCAACTGGCGTGCGTCAAAAAAGAAAGCGCTTTAGGAATGATAATAGGATTGTCAATTTTGAGTTCGTCCATATTCGGCTGGCCTATGAGAATTAAGCCAGCGCCATCTTCTGTATGAAAGTGGCCTTCCATCGCTGCGAACTTGATGGGCTGATGTTTCTGTACCTGTTTTGCTTCCCAGTCGCCAGTCGGGACTGCAGCAATAATGCTGGAGAATAGTCCGACGATAACTGAGACCGTAAGGTACCGCCGAGTCAATTTAACATGTTGCCCTTTTAATAAATAATAGGCGGCAATCGCTGACATCGTAAAACTACCTGTGATCACAGAGCCGGTCATCGTGTGCAGATATTGTTTGATTGCCCAGGGATTACTAAGCAATGCTCCAATACTTGTGAGGTGATAAACTCCATCTTCGGAAATTCGATATCCAACAGGGTGTTGCATGAAGGCATTGGTGCAGACAATGAAATAACCGCTTAACCACGTACCGAAAAGTAATAAAAATGAAACACCCCAATGAGCCGTTTTTCCGAGTTTTTTCTCTCCAAAAATTAACAGATAAAGAAACGTCGACTCGAGAAAAAAGGCAAACATTCCCTCCATTGCCAAAGTCTGTCCCAAAATGGATCCTGTCGATTTGACGAGCTGTGACCAGTTTGTACCAAATTGAAATTCAAGTGGGATTCCCGTGACAACTCCCATCAGAAATGTAAGACCGAAGATTTTTAACCAGAAGCGAGCTGCGGTATCTGCCCACGAGTGGCCACACAGCCCTATGCTCTTGAGAATAAAGATCAACAGCGCTAAACCCATCGTTAATTGCGGGAACAAATAGTGATACGAAACGGTAAAAGCAAATTGGACGCGATGCAGAAGAAGTGAATCAATCATCAATTTGATCCCATTTCGTCGATGGTGTGTTGGCTTTCGGAAATCGTGGAGCAGAACATTGTTCACAGTCTAAATCAGGGAATATTCTGCAGCCAGTAAATGATGACTTTCCCGACTTTTGCCATGCTTGTACCAGAGCAATACCGGGGAATGTCTCGCGTTGTGTGCCAGACCGGATAGTCAAAATCGATAATGTCACAGGTTGGTATGTGGGCGATTTCATTTAAAGGTAAATGATCATCCCGAATTTCAAATTTGACTTTCGGAATAAATTGTCTGACACCTGTTTTTTGAGCGGCTTGCCAGATGCTGCGTGTCAACTCGGGAGCGTATTTAATACTGTTCTTTTCCATATAGATCATGAGATTTTTATCAGCAATCATGTCAAACAAGATACCGTAGACATATTCAAAATCTCGTGTCTGAGTTTTGTATTGATTGGCAAAATACTTGGAGCCAAGAAAATAAGGATCATTTTCGCGGTACACAAGCTCTTCACCATCAAAAAAAACAAAATCTATCCCATAACCGTGACTGATTTTGAGTTCATGCATCACGTTTCCCAACTCCATTAAGAAAGCGACTCCACTGGCCCCATCGTTCGCACCAATGAACAGACCACGTGGTTGTGTTCGATCGAGATCGGGATAAGGCCTGGTATCATAATGGCAGGCGAGAAGTATCCGTTTTTTCGTTTCGGGATACCAGCTGATAATCATATTGTTCATCCGCACCGGATTTCCCGTTAAGGGGTGCGGGGCATCAAATGATTGAAAATGAACTTTCGCTTTGAGTTTTCTGAAATGCTCCGAAATGATTTTTTGTTGTTCGGCCATTCCTGGAGAACCACTCATACGAGATCTGAGACGGCAAATTTTTTTCAAATATCCATAAGAGCGTTCTGCACTAAAAACCGGGGTTACTTTTGGCTCTGAGGTATTACCACAGGCAAGTGAAGTTACCGAGATCAGCATCATTAAAATCAGGCATCGGATCATTTGCCTTGAAGGCTTCGAAGTATTCATTCGCTTCATTAATCCCCTGCTAATTGAAGTGATCCGAGTAAAACAATAATGATCAACTTGAATTATGAATTTTACATTAATAATAGTCTGATCGACATACAAACAATTGCCGTGTACAACACAGCGCGTATGAACGAGTCTCCTTTACTGACAGCAAGATGAGATCCAATCCAGCCACCAAGGGACATACCGGCCATGAGGAACAAACCGGTAATCCAGTCAATCTTGCCTTCCCAGGCAAAGATCCCGATCGCAACCACAGTATAGATCGCCACAATAAACACTTTATGCATATTGGTTCGTAATAAGTCTAATTTCATGACATTATTTATGATGGCGATGATAATGAATCCAACACCCGCTTGGATAAATCCACCATAAAAACCTACCAGTACCATCAGAAAATGACCTGCTGTTAGCCTGCGTCTCTGATCAATCGAATCTTTCGCTTCGAGATCATTTTGATCAAGACTTTTTACATCATTTTCTGGATTCAGTTTCGATTTTTTCTTTTTGCGTTCTCCCAGAATCATCGTGACCAGTACACCCAGCATGACCACCGCTAATACGCGATTGAACCAGACACCACTGAGTTTTGTTCCCAGAAAAGCGCCTAGGAAGGTGCCAGGAATGGCGCACAACGCGAGGGAAAAACTGAGCCGAAAGTCTGAGAATCCTTTTTGCCGAAATCCGGCAATTGCGGTCACATTCTGTCCCAATATGGCAACACGAGCCGTCCCGTTTGTAGTTGCCCCTGGCATTCCTAAGAAAATCATTGTGGGCATTAATATCAATGAGCCTCCGCCGGCTAATACATTCAGAATGCCAGCGATAATACCTACACCCGCTAATAATAGATTTTGCCAGAGGTCCAAGTCTGTTGCTTTCTCTCAAGTGATTTGAAATCCAGTAACAGATTTCGCACCAGTATTCTTTTGGATCATCATTTTATCTTCGATTTTACTTGATTAAACAATCAGTGAGGCAATCATTCCGGACAACACGATTCCGTCCCAAGTCCCTGCCCCACCAATGCTGACACACGGTGCTTTCAGTTTTTTAAATTCGTTCCAGTGTAGTAGGTCTGCACCAATCAGTGGGCCAGAGATTCCTATCACGAATGCAATGGGAGAATATAATGAACCAAAGTCAGCTCCTACTGTTCCCGTCATCGGACCGATGATGGCAAATCCAAACCAGGTTGCCAGGACAGCCACAAGCGGAGGGATGAACACAGGCATCGCGATCCCCATACCTGGGACCAGGCGAGACGTGTTATAGCATATGACTGTGTTGAATATGATTCCTGCCAAGGTGACGAATATGGGAGTCGAACCACCTGAAATAATAAATTGCGATAGCCAGATTGCCAGGAAAATAGGAATGACACAACCACCCAGGTTGACCGCAATAATGGCCTCCTGCCTTAATCGTTTCATTTGAGGCATGAAATTCAAGCCTGCCACCGATTCAAAAACGGGGACGTTTACTTCTTGGTCAAGCGGAAACCGGCAGATGGGAATATTGATCAAAGATCCGAAAATCATCCCGATTAAAACCAAAATGGCAGTGGGAGGAGAGAGGTGCAGGTTTGTTAAGGCTGTTTCCGCCAGATCAACAAAGATCAATGGCATCAAACAGCCAAAAAAGACGATTAATGTCAGGATCATGCAGCCGGATAACTGGGTGGCTTGTACATTACTCGGTTGCGGATTAGACACTGTCTATTTTCTTTCTGTGATGCTGGATCAGAGATATCTGGGGTAGTGGTATTAAGTTAAGGCCAAGGTAGAATTTTGTCACTCCTGGTAGTCATTTTAGTCACTTCACGACGATTCCTGCAGGCTATTAGAGGGAATATTCGGAACAATTCCTACCTTCTCGATGAATTCATCTATGGGATCAGCTTGCGAAGGATGAAATTCCTTCAAGGCTGGTTACAATCATAGTATGGCAGGGAATTCTTTTGGACAAGCGTTTCGGATTACGACGGCAGGCGAAAGCCACGGTCCGGGCAATGTGGTGATTATAGATGGTGTTCCTCCGGGAATCCCGATCAGCGTGGAAGATTTACTCGTAGATCTCAACCGTCGGAAACCAGGACAAAGTAAAATTGTGACGCAACGCAAAGAAGCCGACCATCCCGAAATTCTCGCTGGTGTTTTTGAGGGGATTACGACAGGAACCAGCCTCGCGATTCTGATTCGTAACGAAGATCAGCGAAGTAAAGATTACAGCGATATCAAAGACAAATATCGTCCTGGACACGCCGATTATACCTACGATGCGAAATATGGCTTTCGAGATTACAGGGGTGGAGGCCGATCAAGTGCCAGAGAAACGAATGTTCGCGTTGCCGCAGGAGTGGTTGCCAAAAAAATTCTCGAAGCGGCCTTCGGTGGACGTGTTGTCGGGTATGTGACGCAGGTAGGCGATTTTCGGGCACAAATTAAAGATCCTGCCACAGTGACCATCGATCAAGTTGAGAAAATGTCTGATGGTGAATTGAATCCGGTTCGCTGTCCCGATCATAAAGTCGCCAGCCAAATGATCGAGCTGATCGATCAAGTGCGTAAGGAAGGTGATTCCATCGGAGGAGTTGCTGAAGTGGTGGCAACCAATGTTCCTGCGGGGTTGGGAGAACCGGTCTTCGACAAATTAAAAGCAGATATTGCTAAAGCGTTATTCAGCATTCCTGCTGTTTTGGGAGTGGAATATGGCTCAGGCTTTGCATGTGCCACAATGCGAGGAAGTGAGAATAATGACCATTTTATCGCTGGTGAAAATTCGAATGTAGATACTCCTGTGATAACGACTGATTCCAATCGACATGGTGGGAGTCTCGGTGGTATTTCAACAGGGCAACCACTGGTCTTTCGGGCTGCAGTTAAACCCACAAGTAGTTTGCTGATCGAACAACCCACGGTCACAAAACAGGGTGAGCCCACTTCGATCAAAACGAAGGGGCGTCATGACCCGTGTCTGTTGCCTCGATTTGTACCCATTGCGGAAGCCATGATTGCGATCACTCTGGCCGATCATTGGCTCCGTTGGCGTGCTCAGTGTGCGGCAGCCCCTGATCGAACTCAGGATAACTGAAGAGAGTAAATCATCATGGCCTGGATACAAAAACAGATTCGATTGCCTGCCTTAAGACGTGGTTTTCATATTATTACCCATGAAGTCCTCAGCGAAATCCCGGAACTTTCGCAAATTGAGGTGGGATTGATGCATGTATTTATTATGCACACATCGGCTTCTTTATCGATCAATGAAAATGCCGATCCTGATGTTCCGCGTGATCTGGAGATGGCGTTTAATACTATTGCGCCCGAATCACTACCTTATGTGCATACATGCGAAGGCCCTGACGACATGCCCGCTCATGTCAAGGCATCAATGATTGGTAATTCCCTTACAATTCCTATCAGCGGTGGCCGACTCTGCCTGGGTACCTGGCAGGGAATTTACCTTTGTGAACACCGCAATCACGCCAGCGGGCGTCAGCTTGTCGTCACGATTCAAGGTGAGTAGTTAACTCTTCAAGTGGAATTAAGTATCTTTTTTGCCGATACAATATAGATGCTTATCTGAGCGGATAAAGATTTTCCCATCGCTTATCGCAGGAGTCGCACTGAAGTCTTCATTTTCATTTGTCAGTCGATTGACTGAAAGCTGTTCCAGTTTATCTCCGGTTTTGATGACATAGGTTTCTCCTGAGCGAGAGACGAAATAGACCTTGCCATCGGCAATCACCGGCGAGGAATAGTCACTTCCTCGAAAACCGCCTCGACCTCTGCCAGAGCGACTTTCAGATTGTTCCTCTCGATTGTTAGCTATTTCAGCGTCACCCTTGTCTAGACGGCCTCGAAAGATACGTTTGCCTGTCTTGGCATCAATACAATTCGCAATACCCCGAGAGAAGAAATAAATCCGACCCTGGTAAATGATCGGGGTTTCAATACGATTGGCGTCACGTCCAGACCAGAGAACATGTGTTTTCGTTACGTCTCCTTTACCATCGGCTCGTACCGCGATTGATCCACCACCACGTCCTTCAATTCCATAAACGATACAATCATGGGCGATGACACTTGAGCAATACGTTTCAGTGGGCATCGCCTCACAGTACCAGCGGAGCTTCCCGGTATCGGGATTGAGACTCCAGATTTCGTAGGGAACACCAATTACCAGATCGGTTCTGTTCTCATCAATCGGAACCAGTATGGGAGTTCCCCAAGTCGCATTAAACCCCGTTGATTCCTGCCGCCAGACCTCTTTGCCGGTTTCTTTATTCAGAGCGACCAGTGCCTCGCTTTCGGCGGTTGCGGTCACAATCAAAAGGTTCTTATATAGAATAGGACTTGAGGAAGAACCCCACCTGCGTGGGTCCAGTTCATCACCTACAATCGTTTGCCAAAGCTGATTTCCATCGAGATCAAAGGCGACTGCACCTGATTTTCCAAAATAGGCATACACCCGCTTGCCATCAGAAACAGGTGTATGTGATGCATAACCATGTTCGGCGAACATGCCTGTGTATACGTCTTCTGGCAGAACAGGTTCTACAGTCTTGTCCCATAGGATCTTGCCGGACTGACGATTCAGGCAAATCAAATGCCGTCTAAGATCTTTTTGGTTCCCAGGATTATTACGATTTAATCCATAACCTGACCAGCAAGTGACAAATACTTTGTCACCGACGATGATCGGGCTGGATGAACCAGGACCTGGTAACGCCGCTTTCCACATCAGGTTTTTCTGATCGCTCCATTTGGTAGGAGTTGCCTGTTTTTCGTCAGAAACTCCTGAACCGTTGGGTCCCCGAAACCGCATCCAGTCTGCCTGGGTGTTTGAAGAGATCAGTATCAGCAAAGTGAATACAGCAATCTTGAATGGCATAACGACGTACCTCAAGACGAAATGAAGTAAGAAACGGCATGTACGGTACTATGAGTTAATCTTCTAACTCGGGACGTTTAGGGCGTTCTTTACCAGAATCTCGCTTTCCACGTTCTCTACCACCTGATCGGCCACGTGATTGAAACCGTTCCATCATTTTCTTTAACTCGTCTTTATCAATGACCTTGTCTTGATTGGTATCAATCCGATCAAAGATAGGTTGCATCCGTTCTGGAAGCTCATCTTTTGTTAGTTTTCCATCTTCATTTTTATCATTCTTCATAATCCGGTCTATGAAGTCTCCGCCGCGATTTCGATTTCGATCGCCGTCGCCTCCATCATTTCTGCCACGATCACCGTCGCGTAGTCCTCTACGATCTCCATCACGTGGCCCTCTTCCCTCGGGACCGCCAGGACCACGTCGATCACCATCTCGTCTACCAAAATCAGGACGCAGTTCCTCTTCGGTCAACTTTCCGTTTTTATCTTTGTCCAGCTTTTGAAGAGCGGCAGTAGCGTTTTCCATTTCCTCTTTGGAAATTTCTCCATCTTTATTGGCGTCTAAAACAATAATAATGGGCATGATTGTCATGATGTTAGGACGACCTCCTAGACCTCTTCGACCGGGACCTCGGTCACGGTCTCCTCTTTCAGGCCGATCTCCAAAGTCTCTTCGTTCTGGACGATCACCGCGTTCTCTACGCTCTGGTCGGTCTCCCCGATCTGCATCACGTTTTTCCCCTTCAGGAGGTTGGGCAAATACAAGCGTGGTGGCACAGATTGCAAGTAAAGTTGTGTAGACAGAAAAACGATTTGCGATACGCATCAGAGTGTCTCCGGATAGATTGTTAGAAGTGATAAGTGTCTATCTTTGAATACTTTACAGTTTTTTAGATAAGATACGAGGTAGAATACGAAAAACTCATTGGCTCCAAAAAGCACTCATGAATTAGCAAAAATATGATTGATGGCATACCTCTAACGTATTTTCCACTCAGATTTAACACGGTGGACGAGAAAATGTTTCGAAAAACTCATTAATCTGAATGAATTTCTAACAGATGAGTTTTTAAACAACAATTGATGATTTCCCGCTTTTGGCGTGGTATTCAATACGCCTGGCATTTTAAAAGGACTTGGGCTTAAAACAATTGCTACAAAAAAACGCTCGCAGAGAGTACTGCGAGCGAATTCAATAAAAATGAAAAGACCTTAAAAGCTTCCCTTATTTAAAGGCAGTCACTCCAGGCATCGCCACAGGAGGAACAGGCAATGAACTCCATTCATAGCTGTCTGGAGTTAAATCTTCTGTGGAGTTCATCGCCATTTCCCAGGTAACGGTTTTACCGGTATAAGCGGCCATTCGCCCCATAATGGCAAGCATCGTACTCTTCGTCATGTACTCACCATTATTAATTGCTTTTCCTGAGCGAATACTTTCGAAGAATTCATCATGTTCAACCTGGTACATGTTTTTACTTTTTCCTCGGAATTGCCAGGTTTTTTCACCTTTAGGGTTATAGATACGATGTTTAAACACATCGACGCGACCTTTGGTTCCAAAAACGTGATCAGAGACATCAACGGCACAACCATCCTGTTGCCGGCAACGGCTAAATCCTTTTACTCCATTAGGATATTCATAAGCGATGGCAAAGTGATCGTAGATGTGGCCGTAATCTTTCCCAGTCCGGGTCTGACGGCCACCAGTTCCACTACAGGAAATCGGAGTCTGATCTTTCATTGCCCAGGCCATTTTATCCAAACTATGAACGTGCTGTTCATTATTAAAATCTCCTGAGAGCCACGTGAAATACAGCCAGTTTCTCAACTGCCATTCCATGTCACTCCATTCCGGTTCTCGCTTGAACATCCATAAGCCACGCGTGTTATAACTACATTGGATAGCCATTATATCGCCAGCGGCACCGTCATGGATCTGCTTAAATGTTTCACGCATTCCCTGGTGGTAGCGCCAGCAGAGACCCGACACGATAGAGAGATTTTTCTCCTTGGCTAACTTGCAGGTTTCCAAAATGGAACGAACGCCAGGTGCGTCCACAGCTACCGGTTTTTCTGCAAAAACATGTTTACCCGCTTCAATCGCCGCACGCATTTGCATCGGACGGAAATGAGGGGGTGTTGTTAACAGAACAACATCGACACAGTCAATCACTTTTTGATAAGCATCGAAACCAACAAATTTATGGTCTGCATCGACTTGCACCTGTTTCGCCACAGGGTTCTTTTTTAAGTTTTTATGACTCTTGTCAAGATGGTCATAAAACGCGTCGCCCATTGCCACTAGTTTCGCATTGGGGTCGGCTGAAAGTGCTTGTGCTGCCGCACCGGTTCCACGTCCTCCGCATCCAATCAAGCCCACACGAATGACGTCTGTGCCTCCCGCAAACAAACCAGATTGCAGCGCGGCCGTTTGAGGTGTTCTGGCCAGAGCAGCACTCGATAATGTGGATACAGCGGCAACGGCCGCGGAACCATTTTTAATAAACTCACGTCGTGTTGTGTTTGAAGTCTGTGAAGGATTGGGATTCATAAGGTGGTCCTGAGTAAATTAGCTTTGTTATAAAACTGAGCCTTTCAAGATACCATAGCATCCCTACTATTTTCGAGTCAAAAAGGCGATTCAATTCAGGATTTTCAATGGAGATTTGAACATGTTCTCAACGCGATTCATCAGATTGAATGAGAGCGTCGATATGTTGGCGGCCAAAACGTTTCAGGCTGGCAACTCCCAAATTTACGTAATGCTGCCAGGTTGCCTTCAAACGTTCTTGTTGCGGTTCTGTGAGCACCTTAATTTGTCGTGCGGGACAGCCAGCCCAAAGAGTATTGGGTGGAATGTGGATTCCTTCACGTACCAGGGAGCCCGCAGCAATCAGAGCCCCTTTGCCTATGACGCACCGGCTGAGAATAGTGGCGCCGATGGCAATCATGGCATCATCTTCGACGACTGAACCATGCACAATCGCAGAATGTCCCAACGTAACCCGATCTCCTAGAATGCAGGGGTGCTCGTAATCTGTATGCAAAATGGAACCATCTTGCACGTTGGTCTCTTCCCCCACTTCAATGTATTCTAAATCGCCTCTTAATACGCACTGATGCCAAACAGAACTGTGTGCTTTCAAACGAACTCTACCTGTAACTATGGCATCAGGGGCTACCCAGACAGTTGAATCAATCAGTGGCCGGCAATGTAAAGCATTCCAATCGCAGCCGACTTCGGGGTATGGTAATTCGGGATGGGCAGGAATTTCAGAAGCGATTTGAGGCCATTCAGGAGCAGAATGCGAGTTATCCATTTGAATTACCCTCTTGCAAATTTTCATTCGATTGGGATGTTTCACCCACGGGGCTATTGGGAATAGGCGGTCTCTTTTTTTCCATTAAAAAGAGACCACCAATAGTGAGTGCAGTACCAGTTAATAGCCAGACGGTTAATTCTTCACCAAAGAAAATCACACCTGCAAAAGCAGCCATTGCTGTTTGAGAGGCATTCAATAAATTGACGCGCGTCACACTCAGGTATTTCATGGATGCTCCGATGGCGAAGAAGGCAATCGCATTCATAATGCCTGCAATTAACATGACAAAATATTGCCAGGGTGTCGTCTCCCATAGAATTGAAAAACCGAGTCTATAAATGGCAACAGTCGTTAGACAAACTAAACCGGTCGTGCTGATTAAAACCAGTGTTGCCGAAATGGAAAGTTCGCCTCTGACGGAACCACGAATGACAGTACCACCAGCTCCATAAGCACAGCCTGAGAAACAGGCAACAAAAATGGTCAGCGCTACGGTGCTCATTGAATTCGTATGGTGTTCCATATGCTCGTAAACAGAAACTTCTGCTTGATGGGCTCCCAGGCTGAGTAGCACGATGGCTGCAGTTAGTACCAACATAGATACAAGCATGCGGCGTGTAATTGCTTCTTCCAGAAAAATACGTCCTAATAAAGCACCTGTTGTGAGTAGCGTGGCAAAACACAGAGGTACAGAAAGCGCCAACCCACCCAGACTTAGCGACCACTGGAACATAACGTTGCCACCAAATTGCATTACCAGGCCAGTCAGGATTAATGGGATGACGAGCCGACGAGGGGGTAGTGAGGGTAGTCCTTGAAAATCACGATAAGCAACAATGACCCAGCCTGCGATCGCCGCAGGAATGGATTTGAGTGCAGAGATCCAAATTGCCCAATCGGCATTGTTATCGACTGCAGCCTCTCGTAGAGCAATATTGGCTGCTGTGTAAGCAAGTGCTGATATCAGTCCGAACAGGGTCCCACGTACTCCAGGAGAGAGACCGCTCTCATGCTGGCTTTCAGAGTTGTGAGTCGGAGAGAGAACGCGCGTATTCGATGAAGTCCCTTTAATAGTCTTCATCCTCTTGTTCCAGCCGTTGTAACTCAATCAAACGAGGATCCAGGTCTTCTACGATTGCATACTTTCCTTCAGACCAACGGAACAGATCGACATCGCGGCATTTTTTGCTACAAAAAGGGAACGGAGATTGTTCATCACTAGCTTTAACTGTGACGACTTTTCGACATATGGGACATGTTTGAGGTTGAATCATCGAAGCCTCAGACTGAAAGAGAAGCAATAGCAGGGTTTGATTCTCTTATAGATGAATCCGGGCAAAATTTCAAAGGTAATCAGGATTCAGATGAGGAACTCTTGTCAGTTGAACCTGAATCTTTGCCGGTTTTGGATTCGGAACTCGCTGATTGAGCCTTACTATCTGCCTCCGCTGCTTTTTTATAAGAACTGCTGCGGTAATCAGTTTGGTAAAATCCTGATCCTTTGAAAATGATACCGGCACCAGCACCAATGACTCGCTTTGCACGAAGCTTGCCGCAGGCTGGGCATTTTCTCAGTGGTTTTGCAGTAATAGACTGAAACTCTTCCCATTTATGTTCACACTGGGAGCATTCATAGTCGTAGGTTGGCATCGATCAAATACCCTTGAAGTAAGATAATGAAATGAATTTAACTTTCGGTAGGACCAGAGGAAACGATGACTTTGGTTGGGCGAACCACACGGTCATTCAGAATGAAGCCCTGTTCGAGTTCCTGCATCACAGTCATCGGAGGATGTTCATCCGAGGGGAGCTGTTGTAATGCTTCATGCAGGTTGGGATCAAACGGTTTTCCTAATGCATCAATGGCTTTGATGTCATGCTGTGAAAAGATATCCACAATTTGTTTTGCCACCATTTCCACACCCTGTTTGAGTTCATCAACGTGGTCCGCGCTTTCTGCTGCGTCGATAGCTCGTTTGAGATTGTCCAATGCTGGCAATAAGCTCTGAATAAAAGGTGCGGCTGCATATTGGCGTGTTTGTGCCAATTCTTTCTGATAGCGTTTGCGGGTGTTGTCCAACTCGGCTTGCGAACGTAAAAAGCGATCTTGTGCTTCATCTCGTTCCGCTAGTGCTGTTTGTAATTGTTCTTCTATAGTCGGCGTTTCATCAACCGTTTCTTTTTCTGCCTCTTCTATGGGATTTTCTTCGGGTTGATTCTGAATTTCTTCAGGCTGTTCCATTTCTGACATTCTTCCGACCTATTAACGCTCTTTAAATTAGATTTGTAACTGATTAAAAAGGATGATCCTGACACAACATTCGATCTTGTTTAATCTGAGTGTGTAAAGTATTCCTTTAGTTTATCAAAAAACGAATTTCGATTGGGACTACGATGCTGTGAAACTTCTGTATGTTCAATTTCAGCTAAATCACGCAGCAGTTCTTCTTCACGTTCTGAAATTTTCTTGGGTACATCAATTTGGACTACGACATGCAAATCTCCTCGGCGACCGCCATGAGGGTTCGGCATACCAAGGCCTTTCAGGCGAAAGACTTCACCCGGTTGAGTACCGGACGGAATCTTTAAATCGTGTCGTCCTTCCAAAGTGGGAATCTCAATGTTGGCTCCGAGAACCGCTTGGGTATATGTGATAGGAACGTGACAACTCAGTTCTTGTTCTTGTCGTCGGAACAGAGGGTGTTCGTCAACGCCCACTACCACATACAGATCGCCGCGTGGTCCACCATTGGCTCCCGGATTCCCTTCGCCTCTCAGGCAAAGTTGCATTCCATTGTCAATGCCCGCTGGTACTTTGACGTCTAACGTCGTGTCACGAGCAACCCGGCCTTGCCCATGACAATCGGTGCACTTATCTGAAATGACGGTGCCTGCACCACGGCAGCGAGGACACGTTGTTTGAACTCGGAAAAAACCCTGTGATTGGACGACCTGCCCTGCTCCACCGCAGTAATCACAATCGTCTGGTTGTGTGCCTGGTTTGGCGCCAGAACCATGACATGTTTCACAGGTTTCCTGACGGGTGATGTTAATTTCCCGTTCACAGCCCGATGCAGCATCGAGTAAATCAATTTGGATGCTCGTTCGCAGGCTTTCGCCTTGTCGCGGACGATTTCCACCTCTTTGTGACGAACTTTTGAATCCGAACCCTTCAAAGAGGTCTCCAAACGCACTGAAGATATCAGATACGTCATGAAACTGACTCCCTCCAGATCCAAAATCAGCATGGCCATAGCGGTCGTAGTGGGCGCGTTTTTTCTCATCCCCCAGGACCTCGAAGGCCTCTGATGCTTCTTTAAAACGTTTTATAGCCTCTTCGTCACCAGGATTCCGGTCAGGATGGTTCTCTAACGCCAGCTTTTTGTATGCTTTCTTGATCTCAACGGTGGTCACTTCGCGCGATACATTGAGAACTTCATAATAATCGCGTTTCGATGCCATTTCTTACAACTCGTCGTTAAAGGTTTTGAAATTTACCGAACTCATTTAGGTTAAATTTCTGAAGCCAGTTATTCTCTTAGAACTGAAAAAACGGGCCACCATTCTACGGCGGCCCGTCTGATATCACAAAGTCAATACTGAAATCAGTGAGATGATTTTCAGGAAAACATCGAAATTACCGAACACTTCCTTCGACATCAGCCAGTTTGTCGCCTTCAGTGCTGTCACTTCGAGTCACTAGGACTTGTGTGGTCAACATCAGGCCAGCGATCGAAGCAGCGTTCTTCAAGGCGTTTTTCACAACCTTAGCTGGATCGATAATTCCTGCTTTAAACATATCAACGTATTCGCCACTGTTGGCATTATAGCCTTTGGACCCAGTAAGTTGTTTTACTTCGTCAGCGACGACAGCACCATCGGTTCCACAGTTTTCGGCGATTTGGCGAATTGGTCCTTCCAAAGCACGGGCTACGATGGCGATACCAATCTTTTCATCGCCATTTTTGCCTTTGACATTTTCAACGGCTTCGATGGATCGCAGAAGTGCCACCCCACCACCAGGAAGAATTCCTTCTTCGACAGCAGCGCGAGTTGCGTGTAATGCGTCTTCCATGCGGGCTTTGGTTTGCTTCATTTCAGTTTCGGTGGCAGCACCGACAGAAATAATAGCCACGCCACCGGTTAGTTTGGCAAGCCGTTCCTGGAATTTTTCACGATCATATTCGCTATCGGTTTTTTGCAGTTGTCCACGAATTTGAGCAACACGCGCCTGCAGTGCCTCAGTCTCTCCGGCCCCTTCAATCAGTGTGCATGAGTCTTTCGTGATTTCGATCTGCTTGGCTTGGCCCAGCTGACTTAATTCGACAGATTCCAGTTTGATACCAAGGTCTTCGGAAATAACAGTACCACCAGTGAGCACAGCAATATCTGCCAACATTGCTTTACGACGATCACCAAAGCCGGGGGCTTTGACTGCGGCAACATTCAGGACGCCCCGTAACTTATTGACAACTAATGCTGTCAGTGGCTCACCTTCAACATCTTCAGCGATAATTAGAAGAGGTTTGCCCGTTTGAGATACTTTTTCCAGAAGAGGAACTAAATCTCGCAATGCGGAGATTTTTGATTCATGAATCAAAATATAGCAATCCTCAAGGATCGTTTTCATGCCTTCCGTGTCGGTGACAAAGTAAGGAGAAATGTAGCCTTTATCGAACTGCATCCCATCGGCAAAGTTGAGGGCTGTTTCATTCCCTTTGCCTTCTTCGACAGTGATCACACCGTCACGGCCCACTTTCTCTACCGCGTCAGCGATGAGGTCTCCAATGACAGAATCATTATTCGCCGAGATCGCACCGACCTGAGCAATTTCTGACTTTTCCGTCACAGGTTTAGCGAGTTCTTCGATTGCTTGTACCGCAGCAGCGACAGCTTTGTCGATTCCGCGGCGAACGATCATAGGATTCGCTCCGAGGGAGATGCCTCGCAGGCCTTCCTGATAGATGGAACGAGCTAAAACAGTCGCAGTCGTTGTACCGTCCCCAGCAATGTCGCTGGTCTTAGAAGCGACTTCGTTGACCAGTTTGGCTCCCATATTTTCGAAGGGATCTTCGAGTTCGACTTCCTTACTGACTGTAACACCGTCTTTGGTCACCAAGGGATTTCCAAAGCTTTTATCAATGATCACATTGCGTCCCGTAGGACCCATTGTGATGGCTACAGCGTCGCTAATAGTTTGCACGCCCTTTTTAAGCTTAGTACGTGCGCGATCTTCAAACAATAGTTGCTTTGCCACGCTTATAAACTCCTCTGTTTAACAGGAACGAACATGTGATCGGATTACTCCGTTCTCCCCTGCGTGATTTTGTGGTTTGAATTAGATTTCCAGATTAGACAGCAATCAGCATTTTGGATAGCTGTCTGATGTTCCGGGAAATGTACGTTCCTTATTTCATGATTTTGGCAAGAATATCGCTTTCACGTAAAATCTTGACTTCTTTGCCACTCACTTCGATATCAGTTCCACCATACTTGCCGTAGAGTACTTCGTCTCCTACTCCAACGGCAACGGGGCAACGTTCACCACTTTCCAGAAGTCGTCCTGGACCAACGGCGACAACAGTACCGCTTTGTGGTTTTTCCTGAGCGGTATCAGGCAAAACAATTCCACCGGCTGTGGTTTCTTCCGCAACATTTGGTTCAATGACAATACGGTCATCAAGGGGATTCAGTTCCATTATGTTAACTCCCGATTATTCCAATTGATCTAGTTGTATTTATGAATCCAGGATCAGTTCCTGGATAAAAGTCACGTTAAGTATTACAAAGAAAGTTGAGCATAGGCCCTGTGATCATTTCGTAAAGAGTTACGAACGATGCTAGAAGCCTCCCATGCCTGGCATACCACCCATGCCTGGCATTCCGCCACCCATACCACCCATGCCCGGCATGCCGCCCATGCCTCCCATCCCACCCATGTCGTGGTGGTCGTCATGATGATGATCGTCTTCTTCGTCTTTCGGTTCTTCTACTACGATGGAGTCTGTTGTCATGAGCAAGGTGGCAACACTGGCTGCATTCTGTAATGAAGAGCGTACTACTTTTGCTGGATCAACGACACCAAAGTCAAACATATCGCCATAACGATCATTCAAGGCGTCATAACCAAAGGAATTACTTTTGTCTTTTTTCACGCGGTTTGAGACAACGGAGCCATCGAGACCTGCGTTTTCTGCAATTGCCCGTAGCGGCATTTCCAGAACTCTTTGGATTAAAGAAACCCCTAAAGCTTGATCGCCAGACAGCTTTAAATTATTGAGCGATTTGGTAGATCTTAGTAATGCAATTCCACCTCCGGGAACAATACCTTCTTCGATGGCAGCACGGGTTGCAGAGAGTGCATCATCAATCAGGTCTTTTCGTTCTTTCATTTCTGTTTCGGTGGCAGCACCCACGTTAATTTGTGCTACACCGCCGGCAAGCTTTGCCAAACGTTCCTGGAGTTTTTCACGATCATATTCACTGTCAGTGACTTCAATTTCTGCTCGGATTTGGTCAGCACGACCACTCACAGCAGCTTTATTTCCACCACCACTAACGATGGTTGTATTATCGGTGTTGATATGAACCTTTTTGGCTTGGCCAAGATCTTTCAGTTCAACCGCTTCCAGTTTAATGCCAAGATCCTTGAAAATGGCTTTACCACCAGTCAAAACGGCAATGTCTTCAAGCATGGCTTTGCGACGATCACCGTAGCCAGGAGCTTTTACAGCACAGACTTTAAGGATTCCTCGCAGCTTATTCACAACTAAAGTTGCTAATGCTTCACCTTCAATATCTTCTGCGATGATTAAAAGTGGTGAACCATCTTTGGAAACCTGCTCCAGCAATGGCACTAATGCTTGAGCCGAACTGATTTTTTCTTCGTAGATTAAGATACGAACCCGTTCCAGATCGCAGGTTTGATTATCTTCATCAGTCACAAAGTGAGGTGAAAGGAAACCGCGTTCGAACTGCATGCCCTCTACCAGATCTACTTCTGTTGAGACACTGCGCCCTTCTTCTACAGTGATCACACCATCTGCTCCGACTTTTAGTAGAGCGTCGGCCAGGATCTTTCCAATTGCCGGGTCATTGTTGCCCGCAATAGTGGCAACCGTTTCAATTGCCTTTTTATCCTTGCCTTTTACTTCTTTGGAGATTTTTTCAATCTGCTCTACCACGGCATCGACGGCTTTCTGAACACCACGACTCAGTGCCATTGGATCTGCACCAGAAGCAATGTACTTCAGACCTTCCCGGTAAATGGCTTCTGCCAAAACGGTGGCCGTTGTGGTGCCATCGCCGGCGACATCATTTGTTTTTGATGCAGCCTCTTTTACTAATTGGACTCCCATATTTTCAAATGGGTCTTCCAGTTCGATGTCTTCCGCTACAGTGACACCATCTTTGGTCACCTTGGGGGTTCCCCAGCCTTTGTCTAAGACAGCATTACGTCCTCGGGGACCAAGCGTACTGCTTACTGCCCGCGATAATTTGGTGACGCCTGCCAATAAACTCTTTCTGGCCTCTTCGTCAAAGCTTAAAAGTTTTGCCACAGTCTCTCCTCAACCAGCAATAAATGGCCAATAAATTTGCCCATGATCACGATAACTCACACAAGAACGATGAACTTCTATGCTAATCCCATGCAGATTAGCGTGTGAGTACGTTAGGTGTTTCATAACAAAGTTGGCAGGATCATCCTTAGACCCCGACCATGCGAACCCCTAAATGCAATCATCATGCCAATTGAATTTAGGGGGCGTAAGAGTCTGTGATACAAGGGATTGCAGAGAAATGATGATTCAATAGGGTTCAGTGGACTGCCAAGTTGGCAGCATTTCAGCATCAATGCAATTCTGACCTCAGCTGTGTTTGGGCTATCTGCTTTTTGTTGAGTAGCTGGTATCAAAAATTAATCAGAGTGCGGCCATTCCTACCCCTCTGAGTTGCCTGCTTAATAAGCGGGCAACTCAGAGACTTAATGCCTGATCAAAATGCATGACTAGCCCCCCCAAATCAAGTTTTAGAAAATATTAATTTAATATGTAACGCCTTAAGTCTATTCTCATAAAGAAGATAAGACTAGCAGTTCTTACCGGAAAAGGTAATGAGGCACACTGTTTGCTTTTTGGCTTGAAAACCAAAAAGTGCTCAAATCAGTGATTGGTAATTAGGGGCCTAGATCAAATTTATTAATTCTTAAGACAGCAAGCGAAACAGCGATTGATTTAGACTCCGGGAAAGGTTTGCAACAAAAATGAATTGGAAAAATGCGCTCACGGGCTTATTGTCTAGCCTTGTCGTAGTGTTAGCATTCACACAACCGACAATGGCATTTGATGAATCTGAGTCGACTGAAACACCAGCAGTCGAAGTTACTGAAGAGTCAGTAGAGGAAACGGAAGAAGCCCCCGCCCTGTCATTATCTGAGATCTATTACGCTCTCGACAACAGTATGTTGTTCCTGTGTGCGGTTCTGGTGCTCTTCATGCAGTCTGGCTTCGCGATGGTCGAATCCGGATTTAACTCCTCGAAAAATACAATCAATATTCTTTTCAAGAATCTTATGGATGTGTGTGCCGGCGTTCTCATTTATTATGCCATCGGATATGGGTTAATGTATCCGGGTGACAATGGGAATGGATACTTCGGTTTTGGGCAATTTGGTATTGGTGAGGCAGGAGATGCTGGACCTGGCGTCTTGCATCCTCAAGTCGATTTCCTATTCCAGGTCGCCTTTGCAGCAACTGCGGCTACGATCGTTTCGGGGGCTGTCGCTGGTCGTATGAAATTCAGCTCATACCTCATCTATAGTATCGTGCTCACAGGGATTATTTATCCGATTAGTGGATACTGGAAATGGGGCGGTGGATGGTTAGATGCGAAAGGCTTTTATGATTTCGCCGGTTCAATTGTAGTACATGCAGTTGGTGGATTTGCCGGTTTAGCTGGAGCACTTGTGTTGGGACCAAGAATTGGTCGTTTCAAGGAAGGCAAATCCTCTCCTATTCCCGGTCATAATATAGCTCAAGCCACGCTGGGTGTCTTTATTCTCTGGGTCGGTTGGTACGGATTTAACCCTGGTAGCCAATTGGCATTTGCAGGCACTGATAATACCAACGCTGTGATGTTGATCGCAACAAATACGACTCTCGCTGCAGCGACGGGTGGCGTAGCGGCGATGGTCTTGGGCTGGCTCATGTATGGCAAACCCGATATCTCGATGGCTTTGAATGGTGTCTTGGCTGGATTGGTTGGCATTACAGCCAACTGTGATAGTGTGACCAATGTTGAGGCGATTGCCATAGGGGGCATTGCAGGAGTATTAGTGGTTGGCGGTATTCTCGCTCTGGAGAAATTGAGAATCGACGATCCGGTTGGTGCGTTTCCCGTGCATGGTCTGTGTGGCATCTGGGGGGGAGTCGCCACAGGTATCTTTGGTGATTACGACCTGGGTGTACAAATCCTGGGATCAATTGTGATTCCCGTCTATGCATTTATCACAATGTTCGTTCTCTTCTTCATATTGAAAGTCATAGGACAATTACGTGTATCCGAAGAAGACGAATTGAAGGGTCTGGACTTATCAGAGCACGGAATGCAGGCTTACCACTAAGCTATAAATCTGAAAGGACAGCAGAAACACTGGTGCTTTGCAGGAGGTACCATTTAGTGTGACTGACTGATGGCTTGAGAAATGACTTCTCTCGCCATCAGTTTTTTTATGCGCTTTGAGCAGCGCTTCGACAAAGAAATCGGAAGAATTCCTTGAGAACTTTGCTCCGCTTACTTACTGTGAATAGTAACTCTAGTAGTAACGATCATTCAATGAGCCTGCATTCAGCCCAAGGAGCAATCAGATGGCAAAGTACGTTTTGGCCCTCGATCAGGGAACGACATCAAGCCGATCCATATTATTTAACCATCAAGGGCAAATCGAAGCGACTGCACAGCAAGAATTCGAGCAGATTTTTCCCTCTCCCGGATTGGTAGAGCATAATCCGGAAGCGATTTGGGATTCACAATTGGCAACGGCTCAAAAAGTCATTCGACAATCTGGTGCTGATTTGTCTGAAATCGCTGCGATAGGTATTACGAATCAGCGAGAAACAATTGTGCTTTGGGACCGTGACACGGGCAAGCCTGTCTCAAACGCCATTGTCTGGCAGAGCCGTCTGACAGCAGGACGATGCGATCAACTCAAAGCAGAAGGTTACGAAAAATTGTTTCGTGAGAAAACGGGACTTGTTCTCGATGCCTACTTTTCCGGAAGTAAAATCGAATATCTATTGAATGAAATCAGTGGACTGAGAGATCAAGCCAAAGCGGGCAAGATTCTCAT
Source organism: Gimesia aquarii (assembly GCF_007748175.1). Lineage (NCBI taxonomy): Bacteria > Pseudomonadati > Planctomycetota > Planctomycetia > Planctomycetales > Planctomycetaceae > Gimesia > Gimesia aquarii. Next base: position 1,680,901 of record NZ_CP037422.1, on the reverse strand, counting down.
GGGAACAATCGATACATTTCTGATATGGCGACTGACCGGGGGAAAGGTTCATGTTACCGATCCAAGCAATGCCAGCCGGACACTGTTATATAATATCCACACTCATGAATGGGATGATGAACTGCTGGATGTCTTTGATATCCCCCGTTACATGTTACCTGAAGTGAAAAGTTCCAGCGAAGTTTATGGAGAGACTACTTCCGAACTGTTTGGGGCTCCGATCAAAATTGCTGGGATCGCCGGTGATCAACAGGCGGCGACATTTGGCCAGGGCTGCTTTGAATCGGGCTCAGCGAAGAACACTTATGGGACTGGCTGTTTCATGTTGATGAATACCGGCGAACAGCCTGTGCTCTCTGATGCAGGCTTATTAACCACCATTGGTTGGAGCATCAACGGAAAAGTCACTTATTGTCTGGAAGGCTCTGTGTTTATTGCCGGAGCGGCCATTCAGTGGTTACGAGACGGGTTACAGATAATTAAGACAGCGCCTGAAGTAGAAGCGTTAGCGTCACAAGTTGAAGATTCCGGCGATGTCTTTTTTATCCCGGCTTTTGTTGGCTTAGGCGCCCCGTATTGGAATCAAGATGCACGTGGAACTCTCATCGGGATAACACGCGGATCGACGAAAGAGCATATTGCCCGTGCTGTGCTGGAATCATTGGCGTATCAAAGCTGTGATGTATTACACGCTATGGAACAAGACTCAGATATTAAACTGAACAGTCTTAAGGTTGATGGAGGGGCTGCTGCCAACAGTTTATTAATGCAGTTTCAGGCAGACATGCTGGACGTGCCTGTTCAACGTCCGGTTGTACACGAAACAACGGCTTTAGGTGCCGCCTACCTGGCGGGACTCGCAGTTGGATTTTGGCAGGATCAAGCAGAGGTCACTAACAACTGGGCACTTGATGCAGAGTATCAGCCATCCATGGAAGCGAGCAGGCGAGATCACTTGTATCAGCGATGGCAAAAAGCGATTGAACGCTCGAAGGATTGGGTATAAATTTTGCACTCGTTGTTACTATTTTGATACTCGAATACGATCTCGTTTTTTCCCGGTAGTTAGAGAAAACAGAAAACGCCAGATCTAACTTAGGTATTGCTCGTAGGGAGTCGAGCCAGATTCTGGTCGGTACCAATGATTAATAAAATATCTGATTCCTGTATTTGATAATCAGGGTGTGGCACACAGTCGGTTGTGTACATCTTGCCCGTTTTTTGTTCGACTTCTTCAGAATTACGTTTCCGGATTGCGACCACATTGACCGAGTATGTGGATCGCATTGAAAGTTCGATCAAGTTTTTACCCACAAATTCATTCGGGGTTAAAAGCTCAATCATGGTATACCCATCACCGACTTGGAGATAATCTTCTAGGTGGGGGTTTGCTAATAACCGAGCGAGGTGAGTTCCCGCTTGTACTTCGGGTTGAATGACTTCTGTCGCGCCGATTTGAGAAAAAATTTCAGCATGAAATTTCGACTGTGCACGACAAATGATCTTGGGAACTCCCATTTTTTTGACTATCACTGTGATGAGTAATGCAGCCTCAAAGTTTTCACCAATCGAAATCACGCAGGCGTCGACCTTATCAATTTCCTGGCTCTTTAAAGCTAATTCATCTGTTGCATTGAGACGGACTGCGATGGCGACATCGTCTTTTACTTCATTGACCAGTTTATCAGAATGGTCAATAGCAATGACTTCCACACCGCTGTTTCCGAGACGTTTTGCCAGTTCGATTCCGAATCGTCCTAATCCGATTACTGCTACTTTTGTCACAGAATTATTTCTCCCACCAAGTATTAGTGTGTGATTGCTTCAACATAAACGCATCTTTGTCTAAGGGTGGATTAACCTAAATTCACACTTTCTTCAGGATAACTATATCGATATGAAGGACCACGATTCGTCAGAGCTATCAATGCTGTCAGGGGACCAACTCTTCCAATAAACATCGTAAAGATGATGACCCAATGTGAGGGCGTCGTCAAATCAGCGGTAATCCCCGTGGAAACACCAACGGTAGCGAAGGCGCTGGTCGTTTCAAACAGGTGGTTCAGAAAAATGTCTTGTCTGTTTTCAAACAAAACGACTAAAAGTGTCGACGACATCAGAACCAGAATGCTCAGTGAGATAATCGTTAAAGATCGGTTAATTAAAGCGCTGGGTATTGTTCGGCCCATGATTTCTACACGATCCCTGCCCTTGAGAAGAGACCAGACTGAGAGAATCGCCAGTGCAAAGACGACGGTTTTGACTCCTCCACCAGTTGATCCGGGAGAGGCACCAATAAACATGAGTAATACTGCAAACAGTTTAGACTGCGGCTGTAATTCTCCTAAGTCTACTGTGTTAAAACCAGCCGTCCTGAAAGAAACAGACTGGAACCATGCTGAATTGAGCAATTCTCCAGAAGAAACTTCTTTTTGCATATGGATTGATTCAAGCAGGTAGATTCCAATTGTCCCACCTGCGAGTAAGAAGATGGTTGTTATGAAAACGAGTCGTGAAGAAATTGTAAGCCTTACTTTTTGAGTGGGGTGATTAAACAGTGGTTTTCGCACTGAAAAATTTGAGAAATGGGTAATTCCATATAGCATAAAGTTATAGTTAACAGCAAAGCCTAAACCACCAATGATGATTAATATTGGCATTACTCCCCAAACTTGCCAGTGATGTCCCATGTTGAGTAGATTGTCATCCATCAAACTGAAACCAGCATTACAATAGCCACTGATCGAATGAAAAAGACTATGGTAAATACGATCTCCCCAGGGAAGTTCAGGCCAAAGACCTGACAGGAAAAATGCGCCTGTCAGTTCCGTAAAAATGGTGATTCCCAAAATTGCCAATACTAATCGTCTGACATCTCCTCTTTGATGCGATTCCAGCATCTCGCTGAACGTGACACTCTCACGAATTTGCATTGTGCGTCCAAAAGCGGCTGCAAAAAAAGCACCGAACGTTAAGATACCTAAACCACCAATTTGAAAGAGAAACATGATAATGGTGTGTCCGGTTCTGCTCCAGTAAGAGCCCGTGGGAACAATAGTGAGTCCTGTGACGCAGCTGGCACTGGTGGATGTAAATAAGGCAACCAGAAAAGGGGCCGTTTCCGAATCTTTGTCAGTAAGGTCCTGAACTCGTGCTGAAGGAAACATCAGGAGGGTGGTTCCAATGGCAATCAGGATGAGAAACGAAGCGGCAACGATTAACGCTGGATTCCAACCTCGAGATGAAACACGACGAATTAAAATGATCGTTTCATAGAGGCTCCTGAGGATGATGCAAAATTCGGAAACATCTAGAATCAATTCTAGTTGGTTAGGGATCAAATTGTGAAAAATGAGAATCGTCAGACTAGTGAGTAACCATATGCCGGAAATCAACAGATAGATCAGATTTCGCTTAATAAACTCTTTTTTTGAGATATACCAGAAATAGCGTAGTGAGAGGCTGAATCCAAAATACAGCATTGCGAGAACAATAGTGCCACCTAGTTCCCAATGTACTATAGTGGTAATCTTCAGTAAGCCATGTAGAATAACAAGGGCGATCACCGCGATGATTAGCGCAAAGATTTCTATTCGTCGCAATACACGGCAGCGCCGCGGATGGTGGGTTTGATATTCAAAGCGGCTTGGAAGATGTGACAATGCCATTAGGATTTTTTAATCTGCAACAAAATTCAAAATTATGAAAACATGTTCAGAGCACTTGTAGCACTATAATGCAATTGAAACTGTGAGAAAATGGTACGCGATTTTATTTCCGAAAGTTTGACTCATGATCCGATTCATGGATACATTCCCTTTACTTCTAAAACAGGAATTCCTGATGATGAAGTCTCTGAACAGGAGGTAATAGATCATCCCTGGGTTCAAAGGCTCAGGCACATTCATCAACTACAAACGGCGTGGTGGGTCTTCCCGTCTGCAGAGCATATGCGGTTTCAGCATGTATTGGGAGCGATGCATCTGGCTTCTGTTACGATAAATGCCTGGTATGATTCTCTGAATAGCGCCTGCAGGAATGTTCCTTCGTTGCCCTATGTCGAAAGTCTGGTTCGACTGGCTGCTTTATTACATGATGTCGGCCATGGCCCCTTCGGACATTTTTTTGACGATCATTACCTGGATCAGTTTGAGCTGACTCATGAAGACATCGGTGCCTATATCATTGAAAACGAATTGGGTGATTTGATTCGAGGAATTCGTAGAAATCCCAATGGGCGCTTAAATCCTCTTGAAGAATTGGATCCTAAACAGATTGGTTGGCTCATTCGGCGACCCGCTGGAGATTCTGAAAGCGAAGATGGAAATCCAGATTGGCTTTGCAAACTGCGGGCAATGTTCAGCGGAATTTATACTGTCGATAATATGGACTTCGTTTTACGCGATGCTTATATGTCGGGGTATAACACGCGGGCAGTCGATGTATCACGATTGGTACACTATAGTTTTTTTACGTCAGAGGGTTTAACTATTCATGGTCGTGGGTTACCTGCGTTAGTCAATTTTATTGAAACCCGAGCCAACCTTTTCAGGACGATTTATTATCATCGCACTGTTCGCGCAGTCGACATCGCTTTGGAAGAGATTTTCCCTGATACAATGGAGCACCTGTTCCATGGAAATCCTCTTGAAAAGTTGGATGAGTATTTGGGTTTTACAGAATCATCTTTTCTTGTCGACGTTGGCAGGTTTCAGAAAAGTTCTGATCCGGATGTTCAAAGTTTAGGAAAACGTTGGCAGGGGATTCTTTCACGAAATGTCGAGTGGAAGATGGCCTGTGAACGATCGATCAATTTTCATTCCGGAACGGCCGTCCATACCTCAATTTATTCTGAGCCTGATCTGGTCGAAAGGCGGGTACGTGCCAAACTGCCTGCGGAGTTAAATCAGATTCCACTAAGAATTGATGTTGCCAAGCATTATCATCGTCCTAGTGGGAGATTACCTGCAGGAGGCCAAAATTTCCTCCTTGATCCGGGCACCGAGGAAACACAGGAGCTTAACGATGATGAATTATTTCGGGCGTTGCCGGTGAGCTTTCTGATATTCCGAGTTTATACTCAGGACCATCAACACGATTTTGAGATTACCAACGCCATGAATGCTGCATTAGGAGAGGTCTCGGATTCCAAAACGAACATGTAATGCCCGCTTTAAATAATCGCTTCATCCGCTACAAATTCACCGAACTGCACAAGACTTTTGCCTCCGTGAGTTGTTCTCCAATGAAAACATTGTGAGCCTTGATAGAACTGAACAAGAATCGAGCTGAGTTCACGAAATGAAATTTCGTTGGAATTGAGAATCTTGAGGGGTTTTTGCTGTTTTTCTCCCTAAGTGTGCCAGACTAAAGTCCTGTTATGTCGATCGTGTCGACAGAGGAAAATCAATGCGACTGATTTTAAGTTAGAGTCGATAGAACAAACTATGATCGACTTAGAATTAGAACAGATGATGGAAAATCCCGAGTGGTGTCTTGTACTCAACCATTACAGCCAGTTACAGCGTCAGGCTAAGGAACAAAACCCTGAGTTTGATGGTTGGATTGGTCGCCAGAATAAAGTAGAAGGAGTTGTTTTGGAGCGGCTACCCCGTATTCATGGTAAGCTGATCGCCTTCGATTTACTAAAATTCCAGCTTTCCGGGCGAGATTCGGGAGTGTATTATCAAGTGACTCGTTTGGGAGAAAAAATGCTTCCCAGGCTGGAGAAACTGATTACTAGTGCAAGTAATCCTGAGAGCCCCGATTCAGATCTTACCTATGCAAAGTCAGCATAACTACTCTATTGAGTCTGTTGGCGTCCCCTGGAAAAATAAAACAGCCTCTATTGCTCGAGACAATAGAGGCTGTTTGAATTTATCATAGCTCTTCCTGACGGCTGTCACACAAAAGCGTTCCCCGTCAAAATCAGCTCAGCTTACGCTTTTTTAGGAGCGGGAGCAGGAGCTTTCTTTGGAGGAGCTGGTGCGTTTTCTGCTTTTGGAGCGGGGCTAACTGGTGCAGTTGAACCTTCGCAGCTTGAGCAAGGTGAAGCATTGCAGCACTTTGGTGCTGGTGCACAGCATGTTGGTGCTGGAGCAGGGCAGCATACGGGAGCTGGCTTGCAGCAACGAACGCGTTGTGGACGGCAGCAACGAACGCGTTCTGGCTTACAGCAACGAACGCGTTGAGGACGGCAGCAACGAACGCGCTCTGGCTTGCAGCAGCGTTCACGTCGTGGCTTACAGCAACGAACGCGTTCTGGCTTACAGCAGCGGTTTAGTAAACCAGCTTCTGTGTTTGATGTGCTGAAAGATGCAGCGAACAAAGTCAATGCAGCAATCATTGAGAGTGTGACAGCTTTTCGAATCATGGTGTACTCCTGAGATTCTTTAATTAAAAGTGGTTCCACTTCGCTGAAAAAAGCCACTTGCTCATTCTTCAGCGATGTCTCTAAGCCTACGTACTTAGAGAAAACAGGTCTGTTTTTCTAGTTTGGTAAGATTTGCCGGTTACAGCAAATACGCTGATTACAATACCAGAACGAATTACGTTGTCAAAGTAAAGACAATACAAAAAGTTAAGTTTCTCTAAAAATCCTCAATTTCCTGAAGTAACTCTATTTTGGCTGTTTCATACCGAAAATAGTGATGATTGAGCGTTTTCATCCAAACAGAATCTGAGCGAGACCTGACGTTTTCAAGCAGAATCATAAAACAATAGACAGGTTTTGATTGCTCAAAAAGTTATAATGTCTGATTAAACCTGATAAGTGCGGTCTCATTTGCTTACGGCTTGCAAGAGTGATGAATGGAAAGTAAAAGTAGGTCTAATGAAGTTTTACCTCATCAACATTGCTATTGATTTGATGGATTACTGAGTGAATTCACACCCTCTCGAAAGCTCAACCGAACAATCAGGTTCTCTGCCAGCCTGGAAATGTGGTTCACAATCAATTCTTTTCGGTCAGTTACCACTTCTGATGGGAATTCTGAATGTCACTCCCGACAGTTTTTCAGATGGAGGAGAAGCTGTCAAACTTGAGACTGCTGTTAAAAAAGGCTTGCAGCTTGTTAAGGAGGGGGCTGATATTTTAGATATTGGTGGAGAGTCTACTCGTCCTGGTGCAGAGCCGGTTTCTTTAGATGAAGAACTAAAAAGAGTGATTCCAGCCATTAAAGCATTATCAGTACAAACTCAGGCTCCCATCTCCATAGACACAACAAAAGCAGAGGTAGCCCGGCAGGCAATCCAGGCGGGAGCCACCATCATAAATGATATTTCGGGTTTTACTTTTGACCAGGATATGATCCCTCTCGCCGCTGAAACCCGGGCTGGCTTGATTTGCATGCATATTCAGGGAACTCCACAAACCATGCAAAAAAATCCTGAATATCAGAATGTAGTTACTGATATCAAAGCATGGTTTGGTGAACGTCTGCAATTATTGTTTCAGGCTGGAATTGAACAGGATCGGATTGTACTCGACCCCGGTCTGGGGTTTGGGAAGACTGCTGAGCATAATTTAGATATTCTGTCACACATTCAAGATTTTAAAGAGTTGGGTTTTCCTATCCTCATTGGTCATTCTCGTAAACGCTTTTTATCGAAATTACTAAATCGATCAGTTGAAGAACGTCTTGCAGGTACAATTGGAGTTTCACTCGCTTTAGCAAATCAATCTGTTGATATCCTGCGTATTCACGATGTAGCCGCCAATCGAGATGCTTTGGCGGCCTGGGATGCAATTTCTCAGCGAGTTTCATGATTTCATTTCAGGAATTCAGAAAACGAAATCTTTCTGGCATTTTAATGATGAGGAACGCAATGAAAACAAGAGTCATTAATCAATGTATGATCATAGTGGTTTTGTTCTTTCTCTTTTCACTAGATAGTTGGGCGGCTGAGAAATCTGAACATGATTTTAAGAGGTGGGAACGCTCAATTTTAGAGTTTGAATTGAAGGATCAAAAACAGGGAGTTCAAAAACAGGGGATTTTATTTGTCGGCAGTTCAAGTATTCGGCTTTGGGACTTAGAAAAATATTTTCCCAATCAAAAGGCCATTAATCGAGGATTTGGCGGATCCGAAATCGTCGATTCAACTCATTTTGCTGATCGCATTATTCTGAATCACGAACCGCGGTTGATTTTTTTATATGCAGGTGACAACGATCTTTCACGTGATCGGACGGCGGAGGAAGTGGCTGGCGATTTCCAGAAATTTACAGAAGTCATCCATAAACGGCTTCCCAAAACGCGAATCGTTTTTATTGCTATCAAACCAAGTCTTCGACGTTGGGAACTGGCTGATACGATTATGAAAGCGAATCAACTGATTTGCCAGCAATGTGCAAATCATAATTTTCTGGATTATGCCGATATCTGGAACCCGATGTTAGGAGCTGATTGTAAACCGCGTCCTGAATTGTTCAAATCAGATGGTTTGCACTTAAATCACGAAGGATACCTGGTCTGGACGAAAGTCGTTAAGCCTTATTTATGTCAATAAAATATCGATAGGAATTTGTTGAAAATCAGACGGTTTCAATTGGTAACTCATGAGAACTGACAAACTGATTCAATTCATTTCGGGTAAAAATACCGGCAGTTGCGCCGGTCGCACGAACACAACTATGCCCTAGTGCAGAGCCAAACTGAAGACATTCTTCCGGACTTCCTTCTTCCAGTAAGCCGTGGATGAACCCTGCGACAAATGCGTCGCCGCTTCCGGTGCCATCTACCAGATTCACAGGATAAATTTCAGATTGAATCGTCTTGTTCTCACTCATCAAGATACTGCCTTCACTCCCGCAGGTAATGATGACTGTGTTTGCTCCTGCTGCCTTAAATTCGCGCGCCTGTTCAATCGGATCTGATTTTCCGGTGATCAGCTCTCCTTCATCATTGTTGGGCAGAAAATAGTCACTGAGAGGCAGAACCGGTTTCAGCATTTTCCAGTAGTCGTCTTGTTTGGGAGTCACAACGTCCAGCACTGTTGTCACTCCGGCTTTTTTGGCAATATGAAACATATTTGTCACATTTTCAGGGGATAATTTTTCTGAAAGGCAATATCCACCCAAATAGAGAATCCGGCTGGATTGTATTTGATCTTCTGTAACTGTTGCTCCTGTAAACAATGAATTGGCGGCAACCGAATGAATGAATCGACGATCTTCCCCTTGAACGTTGATCACAAAAGAACCACTCGTGGGGAGCTGATCTGATTTCAAGAGGTAATCACAGTGGACGCCAGATTGGATCAAGCTTTCTTCGACATAACGCCCAAAAACATCCTGACCGACAATTCCGGCGATAGCGACTTGTCTTTCAAGTCTGGCTAAATCAGCTGCCACATTTGAGGCACAGCCGCCGATAGCCAGCTCCATCTCATCTGTAAGCACTAACTCTCCCGGTTTCGGCATATGATCAATGGCTTTACAGATATGGTCTGCAACAATGATCCCCGCGCATAAGCAGTCATACTTTGTAGATGACATTTACTGTCCCTTAAAATCTCAATAAAATCAAATAAATCGTCGATTGACTATTATGAGAGAGTTAAGGTTGAGTTCAACGCTTAACTGGAATGGATGTGAACAGATTTTGTGGTCTGGTCTGAATCGACAGGCTTATGTGGTATTACAGTTTGAGTCTCAGATTCATCCTGTGTGGCTGTGGGCCTCATTTTTTGAAAGTGCATGACTAACCTGAGCATAATAGGATAGGTTACCAAAGAGCAAAACGTGGCCACGATTAAAGATCCTATGATGAGCGGAGAACCCACTTCCAGAATGAGTTGTTTGACCGTCTCCCACCATCCGCTGAAGCCTTCGAATTCGAAAATTTTGGCGAACTCTTGCTGATTCATCGACCCACCGACGTAGTAAGTACCTACTTTATAATCAAACCAATAGATTGGGATCATTGTCAGCGGATTGGAAATATATACTGTGATCAACGAGGCAATTTGATTAAATCGAAATAAAGGTCGTGTCACAAAAGCAAAGCAAATCACCATCAACATCTGAATGCCAACAGTAGGTGTGAGCGCGATAAACATGCCTATTGCAGTGCCTAAGGCAATAGAATGCGCAGTGTCGTCCAACATTAAAATTGAACGTAAGAGTCTTCGTGGACTACTTTTCCATGATAAATTTGAAGCTGACATACGGCTTTTCAACAGGCTGATTCAGGTAAGTTTAGCTAGAGGCTGTCCAGATGAGTTTATCGATGGTTTCGATAAATTTATCGGCTGGTTCCTAGCAAAATTCTTCAGATTTATGGAATTATCGGTTTGAAGCGATAATTCGAAATCAGAAAACTCTTTTAATACGCCTGATTATAGGTATTACAACCAGATTCAATGGAACAAAATCTAATTTTCTCCAGCAAACTCCCATTCTAGTGAAGATATTTCACATTAGGCAACTGAAATAACACATTTGAAGATGGGGATTGAGAAAGTGTTAGCCGCCTTATATAGCCGTAATAAGGTACAGACTGTACATTTTAGAGTAATCGTTTCGATTTTTTTGAGAGTTTCGAATCCAATGACTGAAATTTGAATAAAGGTTAGTTATGCTCTGTAAAACATTTCGTTTATTCTTCATAGCAAATTAATACATTGGTAACTTCTTGGAGATCCTTGAATTCGTTTCATACTGGGATTGATCGATGATAGAAAAATTGGATATTTTTGAGGTGGAACAGGTTGAACAAAATCTGATCGTAGTCCCTCAAGGTTCGACTCTTCAATTTCAATACAGTAACGTTCAGATTGAATCGAATAAGGTTCTACGCATGCTAGATGCTCCTGAAGTGAGAAATGTCATCATTGATCTGACTTATGTTGAGTATCTGGATTCCATTATTATTGGGGCTATTATTCGTCTATTACAGCGCGCGAAGCAAAGCGGGGGACAAGCCGTTTTCTGTAATGCATGTGAAAATATGCAAAATATCTTGAAGTGTATTAAAATTGGAACACTCTGGCCATTGTATGATTCAAGAGAAGCAGCCATCACTGCTTTGACTGAAAATTCATAATCTTTGATCTCTTCGCTTGAATTGAGCTTGGAATGTTGCCGTTTACTGCTGATGATTTAAAAGCAATCCAGACGGAAACGTTCATTGAGCATCTAGACTATTTTGAAAGTCTATCATCGACTAATACGTGGGCGCTAAATACACTCTGCTCACCTGAAAAGTCAAATTCATCAAGTAAAATGACGTTACCAAGTTTGGTTTTGACTGGTAAGCAAACTGCAGGCCGCGGCCGAGGTAGTAATTCCTGGTGGTCACCTGAAGGGGCGTTGGCCTTTTCTCTGGTTGTCGATGTTGGGCAAATTCAGATTTCAATCGAGCGGCAACCACTGATTGCATTAGCAACAGGCTTAGCGGTTTGCGAAACACTTAAAAAATACCTTTCTGAATTTAAACTGGCATTGAAATGGCCAAATGATGTTTATTTACAGCAGCAAAAAGTATGTGGAATTCTGGTAGAAACCACAGCCGATCAACCAGGGCTGGTTGTCATAGGGGTGGGACTGAATCTGAATAACTCATTTCAGTCAGCCACTGAAGACTTGCAATCAATGGGAACATCGCTTTACGAGGTGACCCACCAGCGATACTCAATGGCGACTACTCTGATTGATCTCATCAATGGTATTGAGAATCGGCTGTATGATGTCGCAAATAGAAATAAGGAATTTATGAGTGAATGGCGTCGCTATTGTTTATTAAGCGGAAGGAAGATTCGTGTGACAACAGGTTCAATTACAAAAGAGGGTAACTGCATTGAAATCGATGACGAGGGTTTTTTGATTCTAAAAACTACTGATGGAATCGAAAGAATTATCAGCGGAACTATAGAACATTTTTGAAACTGCTCCTAATAGACATGACAAAATTATTAATCTATCCCGAAATCGATTCTGAAAGAATCTCAAAAATACAAAAAATTTCTGATGAGTTATCTATTTGTAATGCAAAAGAGATTTCCGAAGCATTACAGGAAATAAAAACAGCCGAGGCATTCTTTGGAAAAATAACTCCACAATTGCTGGCAGTGGCAGAGAATTTAAAGTGGGTGCAGACCCCGACGGCAAGCTTAGAGCATTATGTCTTTCCAGAACTGGTAGAACATCCATGCCAGCTTACCAACATGCGCGGTCTATTTTACGATGTTATTGCCGATCATGTACTCGGTTTTGTAATTTGCTTCGCTCGGAATTTACATCTCTATATCTGGCAACAAACTGAATCTCACTGGCAGCCTATTGGAGGCCAAGCGGGTAAACCCAATTTTGTGACGGGGCCAGGTCAGGAGAGTGAAGTCGATCGAAGTCATTTACATCTGTCAGACTGTTCGCTGGGAGTTATTGGAGCAGGTAGCATCGGTAGTGAAATTTGCAAGCGCGCTGCTGCATTCGGTATGACAGTGTACGCCGTCGATCCTTATACAAAAGAAGTTCCTGGAGTCATCGATGAAGTTTGGGAGGTTAATCGTTTAGAGGATTTATTAGCCGTCAGTGATTTTGTCGTGATCGCTGCCCCACATACTCCTCAGACCGAAAAAATGTTTCGAACAAAACAGTTCCAACAAATGAAATCGACCGGATATCTGATCAATATTGGTCGTGGAGCCATCGTCGATCTGCAGGATTTAACTTCTGCGTTACAAAACAGCGAAATTGCTGGTGCTGGTTTAGACGTATTTGAAATCGAACCTTTACCGAAAGAGCACCCTTTATGGAGCATGGAAAATGTGATGATTACACCCCATATCGCGGCTGCTTCGACTCGCGTACCAGAACGACACCTGGAAACAATGTTAGAAAATCTGCGTTGCTTTCTTGCTGGAAAGCCTTTCGTTACACCAGCTGATAAACGTCAATGGTTCTAACATTTATGTCCGCTTTCAAAGACTCGTTCTCCTGGATCAACTCAGACTTCAATCCTGTCTGTGATGGAACTCCTGCAAAGGAAGCGGGAAGCAAGATATCAATGTTCGAATAATATTTTATCTGATCTCCAGGCAGCCGATCGTATCATTTACATTCATTGAAAAACATGTCAAGAACTTCATTGAGAGGGGTAAGTACATATTTATCCTCGAGATTTTCACTCTCATCTGCCAATTTAGTTTGAATTTGATGAGCCAGATCAATGTCATATATAGGCCCATACGAGCCAATCACCTCGAAGCAGTCTGATGATCTATCTTTTCGCAAATGAGTAACAACCCACATTATTTTATTCCTTTTTAATCTACAGTCGTATCTTGAAGCAAACTGTTAATGTAGTGCCGTTTTTCAGTTGTCTTTCAATACTTAAAAATCAGTTAAAATTGATTACGCTTTCTTATTTCAAAATGGGTTTTCGACAAGCTAAGCTCAACCAGATTCAACTTCAGTTGGGCATATGTAAAATTCATCACAAATAAAGTTGTCGAATAAGTTGGTAGAACAATTTAGTCTCTAAAGAAAATGCTTAGATTTTCTCTTTATTTCGGTGAGAAGCTGATTTTCTTGAGATTTGTATGAACTTTCCTTTTCAAAAATACGTCTTACTTCGGAGAGTTTGCTGAGTTCAAAACGAGGTCTGTTTTTGGGATTGAGAAGTAGCCCACAGTCTTAAATAGGTAAGATATATTTTTAGACGTATATTCAGCGAATTAAGTTCAATGAAAAAACAAATAAATGAGTATCTTTTTGAATACTTATAGGTACTTCTGCTTTGATATGTAGGTGAAATTAATACAATAGTTCATTAATATACATTCGATTAATTACAGTCTACAGAGCTGCACAAATATGTCAATATATTTATGGTCAATTGCAGGAAAAGGAATTTATCACGTTGATACGATGAATCTAGAATTGACTTAAGTGATTATTGAATTGTTACTTAACGTCAGAGTAGACATTAAGGTATGGATCAATCGTTTTGAAGCAGAGTCATTTTCAGGGAAGCGTTGAAAGTCTTAAATTTTGAGCTTTGAAAATTAATCGAATCAACTCAACCCAAACAAATCACATACAAGTGATTTGTTTTTCACATAATGACTGTCTCAGTTCTTAATTCCCTCTGCAGTAAATTCTTTTAGTCGTTCATGTCTGTAACGAAAAATACGTTCTAGGTCTCGTCTGACGAACAGCCAATTTATTAACGGGCCACCATAAACCGAGTAGTCTACTTTATCGATCACGAGCGTTCCCTTCTCTTGCTCTTGAAATGTGTGTTCATGACGCCATAAGCGATATGGCCCTTTGATTTGATTGTCAACAAATCGATGGGGTGGCTCCCAGTCTGTAATTTCCGTTTTCCAGTTCAGGGGAAATCCATGAAGTCGAATCTGGTAATCTATTAACGTCCCCTGATGCATCTCGATCGGTTTGGGTGTCAGAATTTGAAAGTTTAAAAATGGAGGTGTAATGACCTCCAGATTTTCCGCTTTCGCAAAAAAATCAAAAACGACTGAGAGTGGGAAAGGAATTAATATTTCCGATTGCAGTCTATAAACTCCTGAATCTGATTTGCTGAATGTGAGCATATAAATTCTCAGCTTAATAATTGAACAAATATTTGGATTAAGAGCCGAACTTCTACAAATAATGAGAGAAGAACTAGTAAATCAAAAATTCTCTTATTGACAATTCTACGTTTCTAACTATGGAGATTTATAGAAGGCTTTTCTTGTTTAAGAAGGTCTAATCTCCATTTTTAAATTAAGATAAAGCGAGAATATGAATAGCTCCCATTCTGAGATAGAACAACAAAATTTCGTGGTTTTAGGGGCAACGGGTTCCGTTGGTTCGGATTTAAGTCGTAGACTGATTAGTGCTGGTCATCATGTATTACTCGGCGGTCGTGACAAAAATAAACTTCAGGAATTGGGGGCGGAGTTAGACGCACCTTTCGCTAATATTGATGCATCTGAATTCAGTTCCATCGAGGAATGCCTACAGGCAGCACATACTGAATACGGTCGAGTTGACGGGGTTGTGAATTGCATCGGGTCCGTGCTATTAAAACCTGCGCATCTGACTTCAGATGAAGAATGGCAGGAGACTTTGACGACGAATCTTAGTTCTGCATTCGTGACTGTGCGCAGTGCATCTAAAGTCATGCGGCAGACGGGAGGAGCTATTGTATTAGTCTCTTCCGCAGCAGCCCGGATAGGTTTCGCAAACCATGAAGCCATAGCCGCTGCCAAAGCAGGGATCATCGGCTTAACTCTTTCGTCTGCAGCGACGTATGCAAATCGTGGAATACGAGTCAATGCGGTTGCTCCGGGATTGATCAAATCGAATATGACAAAAAAACTATGGGAAACTCCGACTGCTCAATCTACTTCGGCTGCAATGCATGCACTGGACCGAATAGGTGAACCCTCTGACGTTGCTTCGATGATCGCATGGTTATTGCAACCTGCAACTAGTTGGATCACAGGTCAAGTGCTGGGTGTTGACGGTGGTTTGGCCACCATAGCGCCCAGGCACAAACAAAAAGCAACTCATCAATAAATGACAGTGTGTTTCAAGTCTTGGTTCTCCTTTATATTGTTTGAATAAAAACACTCATCGACCTGAATGATGTAGTTACTTTTTGAGTTCTTTAGCTCGCTGTTCGAACACACTCCAACTTTCTCGGGGTGTCCCATCCACTTGATGCAGACCGAGAGTGGTCAGGAATCTGACCAATGGCTCAGTATCGTTTTGAACGCCATAATAAGTGAGTTGATCATTGATAATACTATCCGGGAACTCGTACATGTATCGCATCATGAAAAGGAGTAATTTTATTGGCTATTTACGCGAAGGTGAATTTGAACTTGTCGCATGATGGTGCTTCAGATAATGCTGTCGCAAGAGATCTTTGCCGTAGTCATTTCCGTTGGGAGTACGCACAACGGTGTGAATGTGATTACGCGTCGGAGTGCCTGAACGACCCAGGGCAATTGGTCGTTGGTGATCGAATTCGATCAGGATCACCGGGCTCTGAATACGATAATAGTAGACGCTGTTAGATGTCGTACCACCCATCCAGGCAAAGTAGGTTTCATCCAGATGCTGTTTGACCTCACTCATCTTAACTTGGGCATGTCCTGCGTCCATGTTACCAACGTATTCGGAAATTAATTCAAGCAATAGCTCCCGTTGTTGGGCGTCTAATTGAGAGGCCTTGATGCCAGCATATTCAAGCACAACATTATCACGAAATGCTTCAGTGAGATTATTGGTTGGTCCCTTCGAACTGCGGATCATGGCGTCAGCCCGCTGAGTGGCATTTAAAGACTTGATCAACTCAAGCCCTTTGTTCTGCTCCTTCTGCAGAACCATTGTGCCTTTGAACTTGCCTGATTCTGCTTTGACCGGCTCGGAACCCATGAAGACCGGAGTCATCACCACCTGATCGCCCAAAACGAAATAGTTGATGACGACATGATGACCGTCCAACTGCCAACCCCAGGGTTTGTTTGCCGATGGTTCTCCCATAATCGTGATCCAGTACAGCCACTCGCCATACTCGTCAAATCGTTTGGTCAACTCTGCCAGTGTGCCGTTGAGTTTCATGATGTCCTGAGTCTTCTTGAGCCCCTTTGCACTCAAGCTGGCGCGAAGCATGGCGAACGCCAGCTTTCGTTGCTTTTGCGACATCTCATTGAATCCGACTCCCTGACGTGGGTACCGATGACGATTATCCCATTTCCGCCATTCCAGATCGTCTACCGGGAACTTCGTGCGGCTAACCTGCTCTTTCGAGAGACTTTCCAGGAAAGCCTGTGCCGCGACCCGCACCGGCTCCGTCGAGACACCCGTGGATTTGATTTTGAAGAGCCCTGTTTTGGCTTTGCCAGTAGTCGTCACTCCCTGAAACGGTTCAGCGAGAGACTGTTCGCGTTGTTGCTGTTGTTGTCGCGCACGATGGGGTCTTTGTGAAAACAGAGAGCCAGTGATTCCAACAGCCAAAGCGAATATGCCAACACAAAGTCCAATAACAAGCAGTCTTTTCATTCTGATTTCCAATCTAACGACAAAACACGAGTCAGACGAACTCGTTGCGACATGATATGTTGAAATTCTCTTCTGCCGATGGCGTGAACTCTACATTAAACACGGAGTCGCGCTCAAAGTATCGTAGTAGAATGTTGAGGGCGATTTGTTCTGTACTCACTAAGTTAGAATCAGGTCAAAATTAATTGAACATGTTCATTGAACGTGTTCAATTAATGAGCTAATATTATTTTATGACTGATTTGCGACCAGAGTCAAAACGTGAAAAACAACGGCAGGCGACACACTCTGCGATCCTTTCTGCTGTGCGATCCACTATGCGAAAGCGAGGTTTCAAGAATACAACGATTCGTGAAATCGCCTCGATATCCAAAGTTGCTGTCGGAACGGTCATGGCTCATTTTGGATCGAAAGAAGATTTGTTGTATGAAGTTTTCCATGGCGATATTCAACAGTTTGCTGACGAAGTTTTTACGACTTTAAAACCGGCCAGGCCACTGGATAAACAGCTATTTCACATTGGAGCGTCATTTTTGAATCATTATGCGTCTGAGTCAGAGTTGTATACCGATTTTCTTGAGCATTCGTTGTTTGCACGAGGCGACTGGGGTGAACGATTCACAAACCAGGTGAAAGAGGCGGGCACTCGAATCGCCGCGATTTACATTGCATCAATCCAACGTAAGGAAATTCGCGATGACGTCAATATCGAAGCAGCCGTGTTGGAGTTTTTTGCTCACTACTATTTTGTGTTGATGATCCAAATCAAATCAAAATTCTCAGACGTCGAATCTGGCACAACACAACTTAAGCTGCTGATTGATCAGCATTATCGGGGAATCAAATTATGAAGCCAGTAAAACTTGCTAAGAGTGACGATGGATTCCGAATCTTAAACGAATGGCATGATCGATTCGAATCGAGATTATCATTCGAAACACGTACCGAAAGAGTTAATACTTCATTTGGATTCACAGATGTAATGATCACGGGGCCTGAAGAGTCTCAAGATTCGAGCTCTATAGTAATCCTTCATGGTGCGACGGCGGGAGCACCGTTCGCCCTGGGTGAACTCCAAGACTTACCGGGACGCCAACGGTTTTATACCGTCAACATACCCGGTCAATCAACACGTGCCGAGCAGGTTCGTCTGGATTTTAGAACGGACGAATATAGCTGCTGGCTTTGCGAAGTCTTGGATCAACTTTCAATCGAACGCGCGACTGTCTGTGGTGTCAGTTGGGGCGGAAGTGTGGCTTTACAATTGGCAAAGCACAATCCCGATCGTATCAGTGGATTAATTTTAGTCGTACCTGGTTCAATTGTCCGCGGACCCGTCCTGAAAGGGATCTGGGAAATCGGTTTACCCATGCTGCGATTTAAATTGTTTCCCACGCAGAAAAACAGCGATCGTGCAGTTCGCAAAATATTTACGACGTCCGATGAATATTGGTCTCCTTACATCGCGGATGCCATGCGGTACTGGAATGTCGATTTTTCAGTTCCACCGCTTGTTTCGAAGAACGATATGGCATCTCTTAACGCTCCCGTTTTTGTAATCGCTGCCGACAAAGATCTCTCATTCCCTGGAGAACCTCTGATAGCACGCTCCTATTCTATTTTTCCAAATTTAATTGGTGCTCATTTATTAAAAAACAGCCACCACTGCCCTTCATTTGAATCCGATGACCGCCGGCGATTTACTCAAATCTTCGAGTCGGCCTTAGAGTCAATCCACGCGGCATTGCCTTCAGCACTATGCGTGCAGGCTGAAGAGAAACACTAAATGTACAACCACGATTCAGGTCCTAACTCGTCGACAGCTAGGCCATTATAAACGAGGGTAACTAAGATTGTGTAATTTTTTAATCGTTTTCCAATGATTCTCATACTGAGACCTGAACTTGAACGATCAATGAATTGTCTTTCACCACGATCACAGCTTAGAAAGCAGAATGAGACCTGCAAGTTCTCTCACAGACATGTTTATTGTCTGTAGATGTGATGAAGCTGATTCTACTCAGTCTTTTTTTAATGTAAAAGACTAAGGAATAAAGTAGAGGAAGACTCAAGTAGCCCATATTATTAGATTAGGTGTTTTTATATAATTGCCCTGATCACAGAGTTTCAAAAGTGTTTCAATTTAGTTTAGCTAGTTCAATAGAGCTAAGATATTCCGGGGTAGTTCAATGTTAGAACGCTCGGCTTCGAACCGAGAGGGTGCTGGTGCAAGTCCAGCCCCCGGACTTTTTTTGAGCCAATCTATCATGGAAAAAGAATACTCAACGGAATCCAATAATCTCGGTATAAACCCTGGATTCGTGATTGGTCAATTAACCAAAGCACTGAAAACATATGAAGAACATTCAGATGCGAAAACACGTCAGCGTGCCCAGGCAAAAATTGAGAAATGGTTGCAGGTCTTTGAAGGTATTATGCTGGGAGGCAATGAGGTAGGTTCACGGACCCCCGTGTCCGGAATTCCTCAATGGGCAACACTGGAAGTGGTTACGGGAGGCTTCGCAACTGGTAACCTGTTAGCGGGCGGCGAGATTCGTGAACATGAATTAAAACTGCTTTCAGATTTCTCACTCACCTCCGATGGAAACCCAAGACAAACTTTGAATCAATTTTTTTTGACTGACAATGGGGTATCTCATTTGCAGGAAATTCTTGCTACAGGACGGTTTGAAGTCGAAGTTCCGGAAGAGGGGGCTTTACTTGTAGTTGCATGGCTGCTTGGTCAGGGACACTCGCAAGCAGCTCGAGAACTGCTTGAGGTGATCGGTCCCTACTTCAGTAAACTGCGTTTCTATCCAATTCCAACAGATCAGCCTTGCCGATTTGGTTCTCGTGTTTACTTACAAGACGTTGAGTCGACACTGGAAAATCTCAATAAAATTCGTCCTAATCCTCGAATTCTTGCACAGCTAGAGGCCATTACCATCTGGGCACCTCTGTACGATAAGACGGTGAGCCTTTTTTTGGAAACAGTGGAAGGTGTTCCACCGTTTTTGAATGAGGACCAAGCGTTGTTGGGAGGATGGCCTTGCCAGACTTTTCCAACTGGGTGGGAGGAACGCGCACAGAACCTATTGGACGAATATGTCGAAAAACGTTGTGTGCATCAATTGTGTGGTAAACCAGAACGAAAAAAAGAGAACTTTTCACAGTTAAGATTTTATTTACAACAATATCTGGATGATTCGAACCTAATTGATGAACGAGCAGTGAAGCGAATTCGTTTACTATTGGCACGATATATTAGTCGAAGAGGAACACCAGATTCTTCTATCTGCCAAGAAGCTCGAGAAAGACAAGTTAGTCAAGCCAATGGCGCCAACTATTTTGAGCTATCCAGAGTTGTGATATCTCGACTTGAAAAATATCCACTTAAAAGTGGTATCGAAGATCTTTTTCCGGTGACTGATTTGATCAACGAACAGGAGTCCCAACAGTTTGGACCTCCTGTTTCTACAATGATTCCGGTATTTTTATTACGTAAAATTGAACGTTGTTGTGTCGAATCAATTGAAATTTTGGTACGAAACGGAGTGATTAAATCTGGTGAAACTCTCGCCCAAGTATTGCCGCAGATTACGTCTGATCTACGTGCTGCTGGGATTACCGATCCTCAGTTACAGCAATTGTATGCATCTATTTATAGAGCCTTTCGTCGGCGCCGATCACTGTTACTTTTGAATTTAGAACATCAAGTCCAGATCGAGGAACTTCCTTGGGTATCTGTTGTCGATCAATTTCGCCATGACAATTTACCATCGCAGGAACTTGCAACACAGACCCTGCGTGAAGTGAGTGCTCTGACTTTGCTATCGTTCCCGCATGTAATCATTCCTAATAAGTTACTGCAGGAACTGAAAGCGCTGGCAAAAGTATCTCAATTGAATCTGCCGCTAGTTAATGAAATTGCAGCAGATATCTTTATGGGCGATTTTTCCAATCAATTTAACAAAGCAGCAAAACAGTCCGCAGAAATGCTTTCGGGTACACTTTATGAACTCTATTATGGAATCGATTTTAAGTCAGTCAGCAAAATTTTTGAAAGACAGGAATCAGATTATAAACGGTTTGGAAGAACTCCGAAGATCTCTTTTGCCAAACTCTGTGAAATAAGGGCAGGCGTTGAATATGGCGGTTGGAATGTTGCTGTGAATGGAATGATTATTGAACAACAGCAAATATTGACTACTCAGAATTTAGCGGTATTGTTCCAAAATCTAAACTTGATGAATGAACTAAAAGACCGGCTCTTATCAATGGCGCGTGGTTGTTTTACTTGGATCTCTACACGGCTGCAGCAGAAATCACCTTCATGGCATGCGTCGTTGATTACTTTTAAAAACACGGCTTATGCTTGGAGACAGATGGTTTTTTACCTTTCGTTAGTTTCAGAAAATGACCTTCTGTTTTTTTTGGATTGGGCTCAAGATTATCTCAGTCAGCAACCTAGTGTGTTTCAGTCTCAGTTTCATCCTGCATTGCTAGGGCTTCAACTTGCGGCAAGTGAAAAGTCGATCGAAAGTGATCGGAATGCACGACGTTTTCTGGGATGGACTAATGGTCGTCATTGGCTATTCGGACCAGAAGGTAGTAGATGATATTTCCTCAATAGTAAAAATAAACCAACCACTCTCCATTTATGCGGAGAGTGGTTCTTAATTTTCATTCGATCTTATCAACCTTTCAGAGCCTCTCGCACACCGGCTGCATAAGCAGGATCAACCAGTTCGAAATGCTTGAGCTGTCGTTCCACAATCTCATCGGGAACACCCTGCATGGCTGCGGCGATGTTCGAGAACAAGCGAGCTTTCTGCCCGTCGTCAAACAGGTTGAACAAAGCACGTGGTTGTGCATAATCGTCGTTGCCTTCACGATGATCATAGCGGTCGGCATCACCTGAGATTTTGAGTGGGGGCTCTGCTACATCGGGTTGCTCTACAGGTCCGTTGAAGGAGTTTGGTTCGTAGTACGCATCCGAATTCGTACCGTTCGACTTAAAGCACATCGCACCGTCTTTATGATAGTGGTGCACGGGGCACTTCGGTGCGTTGACCGGTAGCGATTCATAATGCGTGCCCAAACGATGACGGTGTGCGTCCGCGTAGGAGAAGATGCGGGCTTGCAACATTTTATCAGGAGAAAATCCGATGCCCGGCACGATATTGGACGGAGAAAACGAGGCCTGTTCGATCTCCGCGAAGTAATTATCCGGATTGCGATTCAATTCCATGGTACCGACATCGATACAGGGATAATCACTGTGCGGCCAGACTTTGGTCAGGTCGAACGGATTATAAGGCGTCAGGTCGGCATCGGTTTCCGGCATGATCTGTACCTGAAACTTCCATTTAGGAAAGTCACCTTTTTCGATGGCATAGAATAAGTCTTCCTGAGTACTTTCACGCGTCTTGCCGACAACCTGCTCGGCTTCTTCGTTCGTCCAGTGTTTATGCCCCTGCTCTGTTTTGAAATGAAATTTGACCCAGAACCGCTCGTTCTGATCGTTGATCAAACTAAAAGTGTGGCTCCCATAACCATTGATATGACGCACACTGATCGGCAACCCACGATCTGAAAACAGGATCGTGACCTGATGCAATGATTCTGGTGAGAGCGACCAGAAATCCCACATTGCGGTGGGGGAACGTAAATTAGTGCGCGGGTGCCGCTTCTGTGTATGGATAAAATCGGGAAACTTATAAGCGTCTCGCACAAAGAAGACCGGGGTGTTATTGCCGACCAGGTCCCAGTTTCCTTCTTCCGTATAGAACTTCAAGGCGAATCCACGCACATCCCGCTCTGCGTCGGCGGCACCTGCTTCGCCAGCCACTGTCGAGAAGCGCGCGATCATTTCGGTTTGAGCTCCCGGCTGCAGCACTTTCGCTTTGGTATACTTGCTGATGTCATGTTCGATGGTCAATGTCCCAAACGCGCCCCAGCCTTTGGCATGCACAACCCGTTCCGCGATCCGCTCGCGATTTTGATGAGCCAGTTTTTCGATCAACTGGTAATCCTGTAACAGAACCGGACCACGGGGGCCTGCTGTGATTGAATTTTGATTATCGGCGATCGGCGCGCCGCCTGTTGTGGTCAGTTTTGGCTTATTATTCATTCTCTTTGCTCCTCGAAAGGTCCTTAGAATTTGATTCTTAGTGAACTATATTGGCCAGGAGTCAAGATGTCTAATGAATTATCCGGATAGTCGTCATGCATCAAACACATCATAAACAGAGGCTGCTTTGAGCATAGCTCAGTTTGATCACCTGAATGAAAATCTCAAGATACATTCCCCATTTTCAGTACTCATTTTCAACTTGACACCGCCGAGCCCTTCGCGAGAGTTCCCACTTGTGCGTCGCGCGCGCGAGCGAATTTTATTTTGTAGATGAACAGGAAAACGCGTGAGGTTTTCAGCACTATGAAAAACACTGGTATTGTAGGGTTAACGAAATATGTCACGAAAACGAGTGCAACATGAGCACTACGTTTCGAATCGCTCTGAGTACAATTCATGCAAATTTTCGTTCCGATTAAACCACATCTCAGACAATGTTGCGCAAATCTGAAACTCATCAGCTTACCGCCCTTCTCCATCATGACACGCTCATGCCAGAACCTTGTCCAAACGAGTTTCAATACTATCTAAATTTGATTACTTGCATGACGCACGAGGTCATGAAGATTGAAGTAGCAAGCCAATTCTAACCTCTATTCTACTCGATATGCCTTCTGCCGACGAAGTGAAAATCATGAACTCGTTGAACAAGTTGCTGAGACATAGTGGGCTGAAAAACGAAGGGCTCAATCCAAAGATATCAGTTAAGTGCACTCTCCATCTTGCGAGCCATTGCCATCGCTTATGCCAAGTTCTATGAACTCAACCCTGAAGCGATGGAAATCATGATCCAGGAACGAGCCGAGTTTCGAGACTCCGTTTTCCCATCGCACCTCATATACCGTCAAGAACAACGCAAATGCATGGATAATTTCCTGCGGGCTGCCATTAATTGGAGTGAAATTCGTGATGTTGACGTCGGTAAGGCGACATATACATTTACCGATCTGTTGTTCGGCAGCGTTATAAATGGCTTTGTCGAGGGCAGAACATGGAATCCCGTTGCTTGAGTCAAGTCTGCTATCTACCTCTATTTGAACGGTCTTGCACCCTGTTCAAATTAGGGAGTTTTCTGAATGGGGATGGAGAAGACGAATGAATTTTGCTATTCCCTATTTTGGGGTATTCTGGTAACAAAGTATCTCCAATATACAGTCACGTCATTACAGAACTTGCTTGTTTATCTTTCGATTTTCATCTCAGCTGACTTCGACATCTCAGTGATTTACTTCTTGAGTTTCTCAAAAAAAGTCTACACACAGAGTAAAAAAAGTTATCTCAATTTTTTGAGACAGAGATTTCAAAATTCTGATTTCTGGAACGATATCACATAAAGCGGCACGGACTGGTCCGTCTGTTTGGTTGAACCTTAATTTTACCGGGTAAAATGGCATGGATTTACAAGAAACCACTTTCACAAACACTTTTGGAGAGGCTCTTGGCCCATTGCTTGTCTTCGTGCGATCAACCTATTTTTTTGAGCCTTATGTCTTCATGCCATTGATGACGGCAATCTCGATTCCAATCTTCTTGAGCCTTATCCGTTGCGAAGAATTCAAAACATCTGCCAGAAAGTCAAAGCTCTGGTTTGTGATGTATTACAGTCTTTGTTTTCTAGCAACAAACGTGACAGCAGTCGCGTTCAAAACACTCATTGTTGAAGAACTCGACTACACGACACATGTCTGGTATGAGGCATTTGTCGGACCTATGCATTTCTACATTTTGAGTGTGATTCTATCTTACCTTTGGCTGATTTCACAAAACTGTGGCTCATCACTCCGTCTTTATCTGATTGTGTATATTCAAATTGGCTTACTAGGTGGATATGCAACTGGTCTTTATCGTTTGTTAAATGAACCACTCAACATATTGGATCCAACAAGTGGTGTTAGTGGAATACTTTTCTTAATTTGGTTCGGAATTTTTAATTGGGACATACTACGGCGTGTTGATACTTCTCACTTTAAGTTAATGGAAATTGCAGACCAGAAGTCTCTAAACCAGAATTTGAACTCAATAGCAGGGACGTCAAATCAAATTATTGAACTCAACTAAACTGGTGCTCAAAATACAAAATCTTTAGAGAAGTGTAATAGAGCTTGTTCCTTTTATTCATTTTCCAATTTCAACCATCAAAGGCGTTGCGGAGCATCGCCAGTGATTTGGGAATCGCAGTTTCGTAATCTTCTTTGCCTTCGAATTCCAGCGTGATGTAGCCTTGGTAATTCTGTTTTTTCAATATTTGGGCGATGCGACTGTAATCCAGATTCAACGTATACCATTTCCCGCCGCCGTAGTAGGTTTTGGCTTGTACGTAAACGGTCTTCGGGGCAATTTGTTCCAGTTTTTCGTACGGGTCTTCCAGAAAGTTGCCGGTGTCCATGGTGACTTGCAGCCAGGGGGAATCGATGGCATTTACAATGTGCATTAACCCTTCAGGTGTGCGTGCCATTCCCCAGTGGTTTTCCAGCCCGAGTAGAACGCCGCACTCTTCTGCTTTTTTCAAACATTGTTCCAGACTGCCAATCACCCAGCCATAGGCGTCTTCATCGGTGTACCCTTTCAATCGGGGTTCGATGCCACGATTACGCATCAACTCATCAAAATTGGCAGAGGTCCCCCACCCGCCTGTATTGACGCGCATCGTGGGAATCCCCATTTGATAAGCCAATTCAATCTGATGTAAGGTCTTCTCTACATTTTTCTGGCGTCTCGCTTTGTCGGGAGATACAAAGCCCTGGTGAGTTGAAAATCCACACAAATCAATCCCGTGTAGAAACGCACGGCGCTTGATGTTTTGCAGTTTCTTATTCGATTCGCCTTTCATCTGCACGTGCAACACTTCCACGCCATCAAAACCGGATTCCGCCGCCAGATCGATACATTTTTCAATCGACAGCTTGGTACGCGCATTGTAGCGCCAATACGAATACGTAGAGATCCCAATCCTGGCCCGACGTGGTTGCGCTTGAACTGGTTCTTTTTCTCCCGCGGTACCAGATGAGGTCGCACCCAAGACTGTTGCGGCGGCTGCGGAACTGCTGAGAAATTCTCGACGGCTGATAGACATATCCGTTGATCCTTAAATGCATGATGATCGATTCATCAAAGAGCTGATGAGAATGGCGAAGTGATTCGATCTCTAGTGAATGATTCAGCTTGCTTGTTCGCAACGATTATCAGCCGATCGGGTTTGGTGGAAAGAATCTTGAATGAAAATGCTGCTGTTAGTAATCACTGTGCCAGAACATGCGGTGCGCTGAGGGAGTTACGGTAGATTGAGAGACGAGAACGTCAATCTATATCTATTGCGCAGCATGAAACGATCAAAACGACATCTACTTCGCTGAAATTAGTTCCGAACTCAAGACTTCGTCTTTTTCGGGATCGTAAGTAACTACATACTTGATGCCATCACAGTCGACATAATATCGAAACCCGGTTTTGTCTTCTTCGTCTCGTTTAATGCCACATCTTTCGCATTTCAGCTTTGTTTTGATGGTAGCTAATGCGGCAGCGGCGATTTTATCGTCTTCAGGAACGGGAATATTTCGTTCGCCAAGATTTTCGGAAGTGGCATTTGAAGCTGTTCCTGGATCAGTTGTCTCAGAGCAGCCAACGACGAAGATGATGAGTAGTAGTAAATATTTCATTCGCTAAGAGTACATAAAGTTGTGCTTCTGAATCAAGAGTAAAGTGGTGTTTCTGAAAAGGGCCTGATAGAATTTCTTTCATCACACCAGAACCGCAGAGAATTGAACTGTAGAATTACTGATAAAGCTGATTGAAGTGAGTGTCTATGAAACAATTAACCAAAACAAAATCTATTAATCTGAGTTGCATACTAACCTTCAGGGCCGAGACTGGTCACTCAACTTCAGAATGTGGAATCGGCGAAACGTTTAGAATCAAATTTATTAGCAGAGTTGTCAACTATCTCAAAGCGGTAGAACACAGATGCAAATTGAATCAAATACAATTTGAACTGCGAATAATCGAAAATTTAGACTTTCTACAACTGCGACTTTTGGGAGCGATTCAGTGAATCGATTAATTACACTGATACTGTTGATGTTTCCTACTTTTGCGTATGCTGAGCCCCAAGCAGTAATGCAATTTCTAGACTTACCCTATGTCAAAATGGAAGACTTCTCATCCGATCTGGGTAGCCATTCTAATTATCAACTCCCAGTCAGGGAGAGAGTTAAGGAATACATGAAGTTCCTTAAAGAAGTCGAAGCGGTTCAAGATCAACAAAAGATAGTGTTTAGAATGCTGATCAAGAAACACAATCTCAAGGAGATATACGTTCAAAAGCTGACCGAGAAAAATTATAAAGAAACGATGATGTTTATCGAAAAACTTAAAGCGTATGAGAAAAACAAAAATCCTGAAGATTATTTTGCAGTAGCACAAAATAAAATCGATCTTCTTAAACTTGGGGCAGCTGGCCAGCTTGTGGTGTCTGGTGAACTCGAAGCAATACGGCCGGCAGACGATTCAAAGGCATTGGAAGCCACTAACCTGATCGGTCCTGATGGAAAGGTCATCTCTGATAAGAAAGCTAATGAGGCGCGTGAGGATGCTATAGTTAAGAACTTGCTTAATTCTGATAGTCTTACTGCAGTAATCATATTGAATAGTGATCATGATTTGTCTGATAATTTAAAACGACTGGCCAACGTTCGCAGGTATGAACAGTTTGCGGTCCCAAAGTATAAGGAGGCTATTAATAGGAGAAATGCCAAGTCAATTATCCACATCATGAATTTTCACTATATCTCACAAGAGGTGTATACTGCTGACCTGAAGGACCAATCAGACAAACTTACTGATGAGCAGATTGACGAAAAATACATCAATTATCTCAACAATATTGAAGAAATTCAGAAACAGCAGAAGAAGATTCTTAGAGCTTTGATAAAGGAACATAAACTGAAAGCTATTTATGTTGAGGGCTTAACGGAAAAAAATTACAAAAGTGTCCTGAAAAATATTAAATTTATGAAGACTATCAAATCTCAGCTCTCGGAAGAAGAGTATCGACTCAATATGCTATCGTATGGTGCTGCTGCTCAACTTGTCTTGTCTGGTGAACTCGAAACCTTATTACCGGTAGATAACAAAAAATTGATGGATGAGTTTAACCCGATCAAACCCGATGGATCGGTTGGCTATGACAAAAAAGCTAATGAGAAACGCGAGGATGCCATAGTGGAAAAACTATTAGAAGGTGATCGTGTTGTGGTAATAGTTCTTGGTGGTGCGCATGATCTTTCAGACAATATTAAACGGCTGGCAAAAGGCACTAAATACAAGCAAATCTCTGTGCCGAAGTACATTGAGATGGATAAACTCTCGGGGCCAGTCAACTTTCAGTAGTATTTAAGCGCGTTCTTAAATTGTGAGGTATCTGGTTTCTACGTCGAAATTTATTTTGGATCTCTTAATTGTCATGATTTCATTTACACTTAATGCAAATGAAAATATTTCTATGGTAACATACCTCGTCCGCCGCTGAGCACGAGTGTTTGGCCTGTTGTGAAGTCACTCTCGTCGGAGAGTAAGAATGAGACCATTGCCGCAACCTCTTCCGGGGTTCCCATCCGTGGAATTGGAGTGGCCTCAATAATTTTTTCAAGATCGCTTTTGTCGATATTCGAGAGAATTTCGGTTTCGATTAATCCCGGTGCGACCGCATTCACGCGAATATTGTCGCCTGCCCAGGCGGTCGCCGTACTTTGTGTGAACGAGATCATACCTGCTTTACTGACCGCATAAGCGATCGCCATCGGACGTGGCTGCAGACCGGAAAGTGAGCTTAAGTTGACAATGCGACCAAACTGGCGTTTCAGCATTCCTTCTTTCACCCGCCATGTGACAAGAAATGTGCCCGTCAGATTCACATCCAGCATCTGACGCCACGAGTCTTCCGTCAATTCGGTATGCGACTCATAATGGAAGATTCCCGAGTTATTGACCAACAGTTCGACTTCTCCCAGCTGTGCTTCGACTTTGCCAATCATTTGATCGACTTGCTCACTGTCGGAGACATCGCCTTGCACAACCATACCAGTGCCTCCGATTGTTTGAATCTGTCGTAAGGTTTCTTCTGCATCCTTTTGACCACTGCGATAACTTACGGCAACGCGCGCTCCTTCTTTCGCCAGCCGTAAGCAACAGGCCCGCCCAATTCCACGAGATCCTCCGGTGACTAAGGCAACTCGGTTTTGAAATCTCTGTGGATGAATATTTGCTTCTGACATGATCGTTCTGCGTCCCGATGTTTCTTGAATGGAATCGACTCTGATCGTCCGTGCGACCAGTGGATTCGATAATATCTCCTGATGGTTTCCTGTTCTACTATACTCAGCAGAAAGGGATAGGATCGACTCTCCATAACAGTCATGCCATATCGATCAAGACAGAAAAATCAGAGTTCAATTCAGGCGGAATCAAAACCGCTAAAACGAGAGAAAAAGTAAGTTATCCGGGGAAATTATTGATTTGATCGCGGAATTCCGATACAATAATGAACGCTGATATATGATTGATTCTACGTTGGCTCCTACCTGCTGATTCCTTCCTAAATAGAGTAGTAATATGAATTTACGCTCCATTCAACGGGTTGTTTGTTTGGCAACACTGATTGTTGCCGTGACGGACTTGCCGCTCTTTGCCAAGATTCCCCTGCATCAACAGATCGATTCTCTTGTTGGTGTCGGAAATGAACAGTTCGAAAAGAATGCCAGCAAACCAGCCGATGATGCCACATTTTTGCGAAGGGTCACACTCGATTTAACGGGAACCATCCCGTCTGTTGACGAAGTCCGCGCGTTCCTGAACGATCAGTCAACCGACAAACGAACGCAACTGGTCGACCGCTTACTTGCCTCTCCTGAACATGCAAGGCGACTGCAATACTTTTTCGATACGATGATGATGGAACGGCGTCGTGACAAATATATTCCTGCTGCACAATGGCGGAATTATTTACGAACCTCGTTTTCAGAAAACAAACCCTGGGATGTGTTGGTTCACGAGATTTTATCAGCTGATGGAACCGATGAAAAAACACGGCCGGCGGCCAAGTTTTTACTCGATCGTGAATTAAAGGCTGAAGAAGTCACTCGCGATTTAGGACGCGTGTTTTTGGGACGCGACTTACAATGTGCCCAATGTCACGATCATCCCAACGTCAATGATTATCTGCAACGGCACTACCACGGCTTAAACGCGTTTTTGAATCGCAGCTATCTCTTCAAAGATCCGAAAACGAAAAAGGCTTCCATTGGCGAAAAGGCAGAAGGTCTGGTTTCGTTTACATCGGTATTTACTAAGGAAGAAGGTAAGACCGCTCCTCGCATGCTCGATTTGCCTGAGATCGCTGACCCACCGATGCCAAAAGACCCCTATAAAGTCAAGCCAGCCAAAAATGTGCGTTCGGTACCCGTTTATAGTCGCAGATTGCAGTTAGCCAATGCGATGACGAACCCGACAAACGTTGCCTTTCAACAAAACATCGTCAACCGGTTGTGGGCGATGATGATGGGCCGTGGTTTGGTGGAACCACTTGATATGTGGCACGCAGACAACCCTCCTTCGAATCCTAAACTGCTCAATTTGTTAACCGAATCGTTACGCAAAAACAAATACAACATCCGCTTGATGCTTCGCGAAATGGCGCTAACAAAAACCTATCAACGTAGTAGTCATGTTGCCAAAGACGCTAAAATTCCGGAAGAGACCAGTTTTAGTGTTGCGTTGTTGAAGCCTTTGTCTCCTGAGCAACTCGCCTGGTCAATGATGCAGGCAACCGGGCTCACGGAAAAAACGCTTCACAGCCTCAAAGCAAAACAGTCCAAAGCGGATGCCAAAAAAGGGCAGAAAAAAACGGAAGACCCCCAGTGGCAGGAAGAGGCTTTGCACGATGCTTTAAGTAGAAACGTAACTGCCTTTGTGACAACATTTGGCATTGTGGGAGCGCAAACTTCACAGTTTGATGCATCAGCCAATCAGGCACTTTTCTTACGAAACGGTCTGTTACTGCAATCCTGGCTGGTTCCTTCTAAAAACAATCTCACGGCCCGGCTCAAGAAACTGAAAACCTCAGATCAAATTGCAGAGGAACTTTACTTGTCTGTCTTTTCGCGTCATCCCAACAAAATCGAAAAGGCACAAGTTGCGGCATATTTAAATGAGACTCAAGCACAATCAAATCAAAGCTTGCAGCAATTGGTTTGGGCGGCACTTGCTTCTGACGAATTTCGATTTAATCATTAAAGACGATTTCACCTGTTCCTTTTAACCGGAGCGAAGGATAACCGATGCGACGAAATCAAGGCTGTCATCAACTGGATCATCAATTGGCACGACGTCAGTTTTTGGCGGGAGCCGCCAGTGGCGCTGTCGGCTTAGGTTTGCTGGGCTCGCCTGCCAACGCGGAAAAAATCAAAGGTCAGCACAAACGCGTCTTGCAACTCTACCTGCAGGGTGGCGTCAGTCAGTTAGAATCGTGGGACCCCAAACCGGGAACCGAATTTGGAGGACCCTTTCGCGCCATTCCAACTTCAGTTCCAGGCATGCACATTTCCGAACTCTTGCCGTACACTGCGCAACGCATGCATTTACTGTCGATCGTCCGTAGTATCAATTTAAAAACGAACGACCATGGACAAGGTCGCTTGTTCATGGAAAAAGGGAGAAGAGCAGGTGAGTTTCCCTATGTTGGCTCAATTGCTTCGAAATACCTTGCACCCGCCAATAGTGAACTGCCTGGTTATATTCATATTTCGACACGTGGGCTAAACGATAGCACGGCAGCCTTTCTGGGGGCTCAGCATGCCCAATTGAAATTTGAAGGAGTCAAACCTCCCAAGAACTTAGCGATACCAAAAGGTCTTGATCAAACCACCGATGCTCGCAGAGTTCAGCTCAGACAGCAATTCAATAAGCAGTTTGGACGGGGACGTACGAAATCAATGACGGAATCGTTCGATGCTTCGTTTATTCAGGCTGCGAAACTGATGGGCCGTAAGTCATTCTTCGAGAAGCCACCCGCACAAAAAGATCTGGAACGATACGGCACACACGACTTCGGCCGAAACTGTTTACTGGCTCGCGCCTTACTTGAAAACGATGCGACCTGTGTCAAAGTGACGCACCACGGCTACGATTCCCATGCCGAGAATTTTAATTTCCATCTCGAACAACTGGGCGAGTTCGACAAAACCTTTGCGATGTTGCTAGATGATTTACACGAACGGGGTTTGTTGGAAAGCACGTTAGTGATGGTCTATTCCGAATTCGGTCGGACTCCTAAAATTAATGTGCGCTATGGTCGCGACCACTGGGGCACCGCTTGGTCAATAGCTCTAGGTGGTTGTGGTATTCAACCGGGGGCCATCATTGGAAAAACCAATGAGAAAGGCACCGCCGTCGCTGACCGCGAAGTCGATGCCGGTCACCTGTTCCACACCTACCTGCAAGCGCTCGGTATTGATTCGACCGGTGATCACGAAATTGCCGGGCGCTCGATTCCCATTGGCGATCCTACTGCACAACCCATTAAGGAGTTGTTGGCATGAACGCGAAGCAATCTGATACATCCGATGCCATCGTCGCTCAAAAACCTGTCGTCGATTATGATTTGATCGACCCCACAAAAACTCATCGGGTCGCGCAATTTAAACATGAATTTCCACTCACTTCCTGTCGGGTCGATCCGAAAGGTCGCTTTGTTGTCGCCGGTGCGCAAGATTTAGATATCCAGGTTTGGGATTTGAGTACCAAAGCCAAGCGTACGTTGAAAGGGCATACCAGTTGGGTGCGATCTTTCGATTTTTCGTCTGATGGTAATACGCTTTATTCAGCCTGCTGGGGCGGTGAGATCAAAGTCTGGAATATGACAGATACCGAACCAAAACCAACGATGACCATTCCTGCTCACAAAGGTTCGGCGCGCTGGGTTCGTGTTTCTCCCGATCAGACCAAACTTGCCACATGCGGTAACGACTTGTTAGTCAAGGTTTGGAATATCAAGGATGGCAAATTACTCCAGACGTTTAAAGGTCATGAACGTCATGTGTACGCAGTTGACTTTCATCCTGATGGTCAACACCTGGTCTCCCAGGACTTGATGGGGTTCATTAAAATCTGGGACATGAAAACCGGTAAAGAGGCCCGCGGCATTGATGCCACCGTGATGACCGGCTACGACAAAAAATTCGCCGCCGATATGGGAGGTGCCCGCGACTTGCAATTCAGCCCGGATGGCAGTGAACTGGCGAGTGCGGGAATTACAAATGTCGTCAACTCATTTGCCGGCGTGCAAGACCCCATTATCATGCTGTTCGACTGGAAAACCGGCAAAGAAAAAGCACAACTTAAACCTGAAAAAACATTTCAGGGAATCGCGTGGGGTGTGCGTTATCATCCCGATGGGTTCCTCATCGGTGCAGGTGCCAATCGTAGCGGCAAAGGGGAACTTTGGTTCTATAAGCCAGGCGAGAAAGAGTTCTTTCACACGCTCAAACTTTCTTCTGCGGCCCGTGGCCTCGACCTCTTGGCCGATGGGCGACATCTGGTCGTCCCTCACTCCGACGGATCAGTCTACACCTATCGCATGACTGCCGAAGCAAAGAAAACTAAAACATAAACGTTCGTTTTCATTCCATATTATTCGAGTGCTACAGCGGGAACGAATACCTGACCTTCCATGAGCAGACGCGCTGTTCTCAGGACGCTGGCACTGAGCACATGTTGTTGTCCATCAGACTTTGGATCAAGTTTCAGAACAATATCGACATGGCCTGCCGGATGCTCAACAACAACCGTGCATTGATTTCCTGATTCGTGTCCTGTGATCGACTCTGCAACTGTTCCATCAAAGGCTGCAGCGACAGCAATTGAAATCGCTCCCGTAATCGCGTGTGCGGCGTGACAGTGGTCTGGGACAAAATAGCGAGAGCAGACATGTCCCCCTTCGCGCGGTGGTGAGAGAAGAGCCACTTTGGGCGTAACGCGCCCCGTCGCGTCTCCGAGTCCCATCTTAAGCGATGCCGCGCGACGAATCGATTCCAGTCGCACAAGCATTGGATGGTCGGCGTCCAGTTCCTCCGGTCGTTCGTGACCATCCTCACCAAGTGCTTCGGCGTGGAGCAGGATTGTCGGGTTGGCACTGTCGATGCAGGTCACAGGTACGCCTTCGATTTCATCAGTACGAGAACCGGTGGGAAAAACATCCCCCGTACGTGGTCCCAGAACGTCAAGGAACTCAAGTTGAATCGGTGCGGCTGTTCCCGGGACACCATCGATGCGCGCATCACCCGCAAACTCGACCTGACCTTGGGGTGTTTGTACGTTGACGTTGATTCTGGTTTTGGTATTCGTATTAAAAACGCGTACAGTTGTTGTATCGTCTTGAACCGGTACAAGGTCTCGCAAAATTGCGGCGGGACCTACACCAGAGAGGATGTTGCCGCAGTTGGCAGATGTGTCTACTGCGGACTCGGTCACCTTAACCTGGGCAAACAGGTAGTCGATGTCACAGTCTGGTTGTTGAGAAGGTGAGAGGATCGCTACTTTGCTGGTGAGCGAGTCACCACCTCCAATGCCATCAATCTGTCGTGCGTCAGGCGAGCCCATCATTGCCAGTAGTACGCGGTCACGGCTGGTGACATCTGCGGGAAGGTCAGAAGCGAGCAGATAAGGGCCTCGCGAGGTACCACCACGCATGAATAAACAGGGTATAGCAAACTGGGGCATCGATTCCATTCTATCCGGCAACGCAGAACGAATTGATTCGGTATCTTCCATTTGAACTTACCTGAAACCGTTCCAGGTATTGAAGCTTTGATGATTGTAGCAACCAACGCTTGTGTGTCTATTGCATTCAATGGTTTTCGAGGTAAAAGCATTTCGCCATTTATGATCTTGAGATGGAAATCATTGAGATCTATTTTGATGGGGGAGCAAGATGTTCTCGATATGCCTGGAGTGCTTCTTTGCCCCAGACTCCTTCAGTTAGTGAATCCGAAAGCGCTTTACTTGTGGCTCCGGTATTAAACACGATGGCGGTCGCTCCATAATCAAAGTGCCGGGCCAGATAATCTTTCATTGACAGTGAGTGCTTCCCTCCGGAGGGTCCCATCGTCGGACTTGCTTCTGTACTGGCCCAGTGTGGATTTCCGTGGCGAGCAAGTTCCTCATAGAGCAATCCAAAATCGTTTCGAAACGGTCCAACCGGGTAGGTTGTCCAGCCCGGGCGCGAGTGATGATTAAAAGCAATGTCGAGTGGAGCATTGGTAAATTCTACCTGGGGAGAGCCAACGACGCCGGCACCGGCAGCAACGTGGGTATACATTTTTTGAATGGGAATGCCCGCCTCAGCAAGTTTCTGCGACCAGAAGGAAGTATACTCCTGATTGATCTGCGCCAACGCCCGCCCGAAATCTTTCGGTGGCTCGGTTTTGCTATATCCTTTATTGGTCAGAGCGTTAAAACCCAGACGAGCCTTGGGTGATCCATTCTGATCCATCAATTTGGCAATTTGTGGTCTTAGCCGATCAACGTTTTCATAATTTGGCAGCGCCGGTTCCGCACCAACGGTCACGCCGGAGAAGAGATATTCCTTCCCCTCTTTCTTCAATCTGTCAAGTCCTGCTTTTATCGGTGGTGCGACAACCTCGCCGATCATACGGGATACTTCCCGCAAGACATGCGGACTGTTATAGCAGATCACCGGTGCCATGCCCTCGGGGACTCCCCAGTTGCGGTATCGATGTGGATGCGGCGTGCCGTCCCAGTCAATCCATTCAACATTTGCTTTGTTCTTCGGGTCATAGCCTGGTTTCTCTTTGTCTGCATAGTTCCAGAGGTCTGGTCGGTTTTCCCACTCATGACTGTCGATAGTAAAATGTACGGCTACATTATTTCGAATTGCAACATCAAAGGCACCACGCACGGCCCGTGCGATGTCCGCGCGTTTATTGACACTGTGTTTCGGATCGAACCTCCAGGTATGAATGATCAAGTGAAATCCCCAGTTCCTCTGCCTGGGATCTGTTGCCTTACCGATTTTGGCAATGGTTTGTTGAATGCCGTTGTCCAAGCCGTCGGTCTGACCACCGTAGAGCTGCCCCGCTTCGCGTATCGGTAAAATAATGTACTGTGTCTCTTTTGTTTTCCGAAGATATTTTTTCAGATTCCTGGGTTTATAAACAGGCAACCCTTTATTCAACATTTTCAGGGCGCGGTCAGCGACTTTTTCCGCCTCCTGATATTTTCCGGCTTTCATATTTGGAATGAATTCGGCGAGCATGATATCACGAATCTTGAAAGGCGGTATCCCTGCAGATGCCCAGCGTTCCATACCGGCTTCTACCTGTTTCAGTTTTTTCTCACAAATTTTTACCCATTCTTCGCGCGTTCGTTCGTTCTCATCCTTACCTTGGAGTGGAACCAGAAACATGCTAAGTAGAAATACTACAGTGAGCACTGGTAGCAAGTACTTTCTTTCATTAAGCGACATAATTCTTGTTCCTTTTTCTAGGTCAGCGTTAGTCTCGTCGCTGCTTGCTTTCTACTTTTTTGGCAAGGCGCGCGGCCTGAATGACATGCAGTTTGTGTGTGCCACGGGCGATTTGTTCGTGTTCGTCATGAGCCTCAAATTGAAATGAAATCACCGGCCCATCGGTGTAGATCACCCGCGCGCTGCAGACGACCTCTGCTCCCAGAGGTGTCGCCGCGATGTGTTCGACGTTGACGACCATACCGACAGTGCTCTCGCCTGGTTCAAGCAGAGGTAGCATGGCTTTACGAGCCGCGTGCTCCAGAAACCAGATCAACCACGGTGTGCACAAAATCTGAGGCATTCCATCATGAGCAAAATCGATGAGATGTTCTTCGCTTACGACAAACCGTTCCTCACCAACCGTACCGATTTTTACGACATCTTTCATGTTTCAATCTTCCTTCACTCTGGGTTCGGTGAGCAGACGTCGCCACATTCTGCTGTCTGTTCCTGCTCACGCATACCGAGCGCCACGCGCGCTGTGGCTCCGGTGACGCCGCTATTAACGGCAGCTGTCACTGCCACGAGTGCGTTGAGTTCGTCGTCGGAGATTCCGATGTTGTGGGCTTTTTCGATTCGGTTGCGGGTGCAGACCTGACAACCGCGTGTCATTGTCACAGCCAGGCCCACCAGATGTTTCTCTCGTTCACTCAACAGTTCTGTATTGTGCGTCTGTTTGATGTGATCCACAATCAAAGTATCGTCATAAGCCATAGTAAGCTCCTTTTGAGAACGGATTCAGGTAGTAAACTCTACTTCTACACGACCAAAGGGCGGTGCTTCGACGTGGATATGACAGTCTTCTTCAATAGGAATCAGACTCGGGATCGATCCGGTTAATATTATTTGACCTGCACAGAGTCGATCATCGCGAGTCCGCATCATTTCCATCAACCATTTCAGAGATGTGTGAATTGTCTGAATCAGTGAAGGTCCCCTGCACTCCTCAAGTAATTGCGCATTTGCAAAAATTGCCAGTGATGTCTCACCAGAGGCTTCTTCAGGGCTGATACCTGTTGCTCTAACAATTCCGGCGTGAAGTGCGTTGTGCGCAATCAGTTCTCCCGCGGAGGGCTGTTCCCCTTGCATCACCAGGTTGTGCAACTCGACGACAGGAAACAGACACGCCACACATGCGGGTAGTTTCATTTCGGAAAAATCTTCCGGTGTCGGTTCACGCGAAAGCTCTATCGCTAATTCGCCTTCGATTGCAAGGTTTGCGTATTCTTTGCGGGACAGTACTGCCCCTGATTTGTGTAGTTCCGAATCATATAATCTGCCAGAGACACAATGGTCAATTCCCAGTTGTGATCGTATTTTGGGCGATGTACAACCGACTTTGTAACCGATGATTCGCTCACCTCTTTGTTGCCGCAACTCAGCGACCGCTGATTGAAGCTGGTAACCTTCGGCAGTGTTCAACATGACTCCTTCAGCGAATATCGTACCGGGTCGATGACTATCGTAGTCAGCAAGTTGCCGAGTTGCCCGCTCTTGGCACAGAGTCATGGATCGTTCGGTTGGATTCATTGGCTCTTCCCTCAGGCGGTGTGAAACGATCGTTTGAGATCTTCTTTCAGGTACTGCATCTGTCGTTCGATGAGGTTGATATCGCGATGAGTCCGGGTGAGCATAATCGCACCTTCAATGACGCTCACGATATAGCGGGCTACCTCCCAGGTGTCCTGATCGTTTGATAAATTATGTTTCGCGGCTGCTTCATCCAGGCGAACCTGAAATTCGGAAGCCATCTCGTCAAAACACTTTCCCAGCTGTTTGCGAAACGCAGGATGTGTATCACTCAGAGTCGTACTGAGATTCCCGATCAGGCAGCCTCCTTTGCGGTTCCGACGTTGGATGATCATCGCACTCACAGCATCCAGACGTAGAAAGACTTCTTCCAACGGATCGTTGTCATAGGAGGTAGTGAGACGTTTTTCAATTCGGTCCAACGCTTGACGTCGTTGTTCCATATGGCGGTCGATTACGGCGAATCCCAGTTCTTCCTTGCCTTGAAAATGATGAAAGAAGGCACCGCTGGTCACTTCGGCAGCTTTGATGATTTCACCGACTTTAGTGTCATGAAAGCCTTTCAATGCAAACAGTTGCGCTGCTTCATGCAGAATGCGATCACGTGTTTCGATCGCCCGCGGTTGTTTTAGCGTTCGCATGGCATCCTCACAAAAATACCGAATGATTGGTATGTTTTATTGTATCAGTGTGGAATTGGAATTGTAAATGGGCGAACGGAGATTTTTTTTGTATCCTTCGTAGGATATGATAATCTTCCTGATTTTTAGAACAAATCATTGTTTTTGCGAGATCGATATGAGATTAAACCACAGAGTACATGCTATCTTTTGGTCGTTATTGATTGCTTGGGTTTGTTGTGTTCCTGAGGCGAGAGCAAAGGAAAAACCGCAGCGTGAGTTTCGTGAGTTAGAGCGACATGCCGCACAAGAAGCTCATCAGGCGGTAGCCGTTGATGAGACTTCGTTCTTTGCCATTTCCAGTCGTGAAATTGCCCGTTATCGAAAATCGGACGGGACACAACTTCAAAAATGGGTCGGAGCGAAAGACTCTCACATTCGCCATCTGAATAGTGGAGTGGTTGTTGATGGGAAGCTGTATTGCGCCCACTCGAACTGGCCTGACCATCCATTGAAGAATACGGTTGAAGTGTTTGATGCGAAGAATCTGAAACACCTTGAATCTCTGAAATTCAGCAATACGACTGGAGCGATTAACTGGATAGATCGGCGAAACGGAGCATGGTGGATTGCGTTTGCTTTCTATGGCGAGTTGGCAACAGTGCGTAAGACACATCTCGTTCGTTTTGATGATGAGTGGTACGCAGAGGGAACCTGGACGTTTCCCGATTCAGTGCTAAAACGTTTTCTACCAAACAGTAATTCCGGTGGCGCCTGGGGGCCCCATGGTCTGCTTTACACTACGGGCCACGATCGGGGTGAGTTATACGTTTTACAGGTGCCTGAAACATCTGGAGTTCTTCACCATGTAGGAACCTTGACTGCCCCCATTGCCGGACAAGGGATCGCCTGGGACCGAAGCGATATTGGTACGCTTTTTGGAATCCATCGCCGTCAAAAGCAAGTCGTCAAGTTGCGGATCACGCACACAAAAGAATATGCCAGCCTGCGTAATCAGATTCAATGGGTGCGTGATAAAAACAATCCGATCTTACCGCCTCGCCCTGCGGGAAGTTTTGATTCGACGCGTTGTATGAATCCGTGGGTTTTGCGGGAAAGAGATCAGTATCGTCTCTTTTATGCCGGAGGCGATGACCGGTCGGTCCATCGTATTGGTGTCGCAACGGCTTCCATCAAGGATCTCAATAAATGGGACAGAAAAGGTCCTTTGTTGGAGATCGGGACACCAGATTCATTTGATGCGCGATGGTGTGTCTTACCGCATGTCGTTCAGACGTCGCAGGAGAAGTATCATCTTTACTATACCGGTAATAGTGGGAAAGGCTCTGGTTTGAGTGTGTTTCCTGGCATTGGATTGGCAACCAGCGTTGATGGTCAAAACTGGAACCGATACGGTAACACACCGGTCCTCGCTCCCAGCGGGGAACCCGGTAGCCCCGATGCGATTGGTATCGCTGGTGGCTCAGTACTTCAATTGAAACGAGATGATGGTACGACTGAGTGGCGTTTTTATTACACCGGCTGCCCTACGATTGGGAAACCACATTTAGTCAATCAACAAAAAACGATCTGCCTCGCTGTTTCCGATGATGGAATCCACTGGAATAAACGGGGCACGATTATGCAGCGCGATCCAAATCGTGATTATGAAAATGTGGGTGTGGCAGGTCCTGTGGTCTTACAACGAGATGATGGAACGTTTCAGATGTGGTATTCCGCGATTGGGTCACGTTGGGGTTATTACTGTATCTGCTATGCAGAATCAGATGATGGCTATTTATGGACACGTGGCGCACAATACGGTGACAATTTGCAGCTTGAACCCAGTAAGACTGGTTGGGACAGTCAGATGGTGGAGTATCCAACAATCATTCGAGAGAACAATCGCTTACGCATGTTTTACTGTGGCAACGGCTATGGCAGAACCGGCATCGGAACGGCACTCAGTTCAGAAATTAATCCATAGAACAGAATGTGGAGTTCAAGCTAGACCGTTATCGCTTGCTGACCATGTTTCGTAATGTATCGACTTACTATCGTTGAATTGCAAAGTCGATTAAAAAGTACTCACGGCAGCATCACAGCGTTCCGTCCAGGCCTTTCTGATAGTACTTGTGTGTGATTTCGTCCTGGTGTTCAAGCAGCCAATCAATGGATGGTTCGTTGCACATCGCTTTGTGAATCGCCTGCGCGGTTGCTTTGCGATGAATCTCAAACAGGGCTTTGTGGTCCAAATTTTCATCTTTTGCGGCACCTGGATTCAACCAGACAGAGCAGATAATTCCCAGATCATTGGCTTTTTCTTTAGGAATATCACCGGCGCGAACGGCATCCAGTACACCATTGGCAATTGCTGCCTGGACGGTTCCCATTAGAATGTTTGTGTAGGCGTTACTCTTCACAGTCACTTTGCTGACCATCAGCGTGACAGGTCGAACTTGAATATCGGTGTTCAGAATAGCAAAGACTTTGGAGTGACCCGCCGATTGAGAACCGGTCAGAGTTGCTATCGCAGTGCCGACAGGTCCGTCAAGTTCTCCAATGACGACTTCTGGTTCTGCTGCGGTAAAAGGGGGACCACCGGCAACTAGGCTTTCGCCGGTTCGCATGATAATTCGATCGCTCATATCAATATTCCTTATAGGTTAAAAGCAAGATGCTCAACAGCCTATCTGATCTGGAAGAAACCTACAAGCGAGGCAGTGAGATCAGTAAGAATTCGGTTACTTCACACATTCAATGAACGTCATAGGGGGAGACTCCATCAGACTTGACCAGAATTCTTCGTCGTTTTCCTGTAATCCTTCCGGCGCTAATTGGGGAGCGTGCCAAACTACTTCTCTGAAACCTGCCTGACGAAGTGCCTCTTCATGTGTGGTGATACTTAAGTAGTAGTTTTCGACGTCAATATGCCCGTCGCTCAAGTAAAACCGCCATTGAATTGGTGCCCCTTCCTGCCACTCTCCCAGTACAGAGGTCTCAAAGCCATACTTACGATACGAGGGAGCGTTTGGAAATGTTTGCGCAGGGTTGCAGTTCACTGTGACAAACCGACCTCCCTGCTTTAGTGAGCGAGCAAGGCCGTCGCACATGGCTTGCAGCTCATCCCGATTGCGGGCATAGTTGAGTAGCCAGGCTGCCACAGTCAAATCGAACTGATTGGTGTCTGGTAATTCTCGAGCATCACCGACAACATACTCAATTCCCTGCTGATGCTGTACTTCCTGACTACGTGCCAGATCAATCATGCCTTGAGAAAGATCGATTCCGGTAACGTGTGCAGCGCCCTGTTCTCGAATCAAGCGGGTATAAAAACCTTCTCCACAGGCAACATCGAGTACCGACATTTCTGCTGGGTCCCCTACCAGATTCATCAAAGTAAAACATTCAACGAAGGTCCGCCAAGGTTGTTGTTTCGATCGTTTGTACTGCTCAGCAATTGGATCGTAGTTAGTTGTCATCCATAACCTCTTATCAAGTGATGTGATTGACTTCAGAGAGTATTCAAATATCAGAATACTGAGTGTGAGTCAAAAGCGAACAGGTAACACCTAAATTTTTTTAAGATTAAAAATTGATCGTGACCTCTCAATCCAGAGTAGAAAACGAACTAGTTTGTTTTATTGTGGAAAGGGGATCCGCAAGCTTTTATGTAACATCTGAGAATCTCATCTAGAATATCGCTTCTATCTGCTGCCCAAAGCAAAGGAGCATAAATTGCTGATAACGACTCTATATATTCAAGAGGCATACCTTCGGGGGTCTGCAACGTCGCTACAACAGGGCCAATACTCAAGACATAGATCATGAGTAAAAAAAAGATCGTATACCCTACGAAACGGATGAGTTTTGAACGTTTATTATCAGACATTCAACCTATTCGATCTCAAAACAACAGGAGAGCTTCAAAATAAGCTACACCAGAAGTTTTGTATTTTGTAATCCTGATGTGCCCCCAAGTATGCCATCAGACGGTAGAAATGAAAAAACCCTACGATTGTAGGGTAAATTGAAAGTTGCCCGACTAGGATTTGAACCTAGACTAAATGAGTCAGAGTCATTCGTGCTACCGTTACACTATCAGGCAATGAGATCAAATGATTGAAGATGGTACGACAGTGAATCGCAAAACACCCTCTTTTCGTGCATTATACGAAATTTTTTCCGTTCGCCAAGCGGTTTCGAGAGAGAAAT
The DNA here is from genome assembly GCF_007748175.1 of Gimesia aquarii. NCBI lineage: Bacteria > Pseudomonadati > Planctomycetota > Planctomycetia > Planctomycetales > Planctomycetaceae > Gimesia > Gimesia aquarii. Next base: position 1,637,801 of record NZ_CP037422.1, on the reverse strand, counting down.
TCTACACTTTTCAACCTGATTTACCCTTTCAAGACACTATGCTCTTATGACACTATAAGAGTTAGCAGGTTCTATTTATGATGGCTATTATTGAATCATATCAACCAGGAAGAACTCGACATATGAAATGCTTGACTCGCAGCTCACGATATTTGTTGATTCTGTTTCTTGTATTCTGCATCAGTAGAGTAGGGATCACTGAGGAACCTCTCAAGACAGAACGATCGAAAGAGGATGCTGTCATCAATTCAAAGTTGAAACAGTTAATTGACGAGTTAACTGCTCAGATTAAGCTCACACCTAATGATACCTCTTTATATTCGCGGAGAGGAGACGCATATTTTTTTAGGGGACAATTCAAAAAGGCCGTTGCCGACTATGATAAGATGATTGAGCTGAATCCGAAGATTAAGACCTCACACTGGAGACGAGGCATTGCCTGTTACTACGCCAAACAGTATGCAGATGCAGCGAAGCAATTTGAGAGCTATCATTCGTTTGACAACGTCGATCGTGAAAATGGCATTTGGCGATTTTTCTCCCAATATAAAGCAAAAGGAGCAGATGCAGCGCAACGTGGACTGCTAAAGTATGAAAAAGATGACCGCGAACCATTTCCTGAACTCTATCGTTTATTCGAAGGTAAAGTGACCCCAGAGACCATTCTGAAACGCATTCAAGAAGCAGATATTAATGATCATGAACGGGAGAAACGAAATTTTTACGCATACCTTTATATTGGTCTGAATGAATCATTGCATGGGCGGAAAGAAACCGCTCGGAAATATCTGCAAAAAGCGGTCAATAATAAGTGGGGGCCTGGCGCTGGTTTTGGGCCGAATTACATGTGGCACACTGGTCGAATCGAGCTACAATTACTAACAGCACCCAAAAAACAAAAATGAGTTTACGAACAGCTAAGTTCTCGTCATCAGCGAGATTTTCTGTGTATTCAATTGGATCTTGAAATTATGAATAGGAAACAGGCAGTTTTTGGATCCGCTTTCTTTTTTTGTTTGATCTTGTTCATCTCCGTTACAGAAAACAGTGTTTTCGCACAGGATCAAAAAAAAGAAGCGGTTACTCTTTCAGAGCAGGAAAAAAAAGAAAAAGCTCTAGAGCATGCCAAAAAAGGTCAGCAATTTCTCAAACAGAAATATTGGAAAGATGCTACTTCAGAATTTGAAAAAGCCATTGAATTACAACCAAAAAGCAGTGTTTTACATTATTTGCTCGGCGTGAGTTACCTTGAAAATTCTGAAGCCAGCAAGGGATGGGTCGAATTGCGAAAAGCGGTTTTACTGGACCAGAACAATAAACGCGCTGCCAATGATTTTATGAAGATCTGGAATTTTTTTGACAGTAAAGGTTTATTGAATGTGGGAACTCCCGAAGTAGAAGTTCTCAAATTGTTGGGAAAACCGGATCGACAGCGAAATCAAAATGGCGAGTCACTCTTAATCTACGGGTTTATGTGGATCAAATTTCGTAACGCGAGGCTATTTGCATTAGTTGATATACGAGGTCTTGCTAAAGATCTCACCAGAGCCATTAGTACCATGGAATTTAAGCTGGGGCCTTCATGGAAAGAAGGCTATCGGATGATGAATGCTACCAATGCGTTAACTGAATTTGTTACAGCAGAAGAAACCGTTCAGAATTATCAACAGTTATTCTCGACTCAAAGACTATTCAAACTGGGTGAGCTGATCTCTGCCGAAGAGATGATGAATCGTATGAAGTCCAACGTTGAAAACACACATCAAATTGAGGACTGGAATGTTATCAGACAAGGCGATAACGACATTTTATTTGAATGGCGTGTCGCTAAGAATGAACGCGCTCCTGCGCAATACGAAATTACGAGACTCGTCAGAGGGAAACGGGATATGCATCGCCTGGCGTATGTGACTCGGAAATTACCTCTTAGTGAAAAGACACGTGAGACATGGATCCAGCAATTGGAAGCAGCAAAGTTGGTAGTTGCTCATCAGGAAAAACACAAACTCACGGCTGCAGAAAAGAAGGATCTCGCTGAGCAGCTCAGGAAGAAAACCAGAGAAATCATTGCGCTTCAGTTAGAGTATATCAAAAAGCAGGATGTTGAGGCACTCAAACCTTATTTCACCAAACGCCTGCGCAATCGTATCACTGCCAAAATGTTGGAACAAGCAGCGCGGCAGACAGAGTCAGCGACTCCTGCAGAGTTAGTTCATGCTGTCCAGGTTGATGAAGCGGAGAATCAGATTCAAGCCAGGATCATGATGAAAAATGGTCGAACTCTGACGACTTTGATCCCTGTAAATGGAAAATGGGAAGCAGACACAATTTGGTTCAAATAGCCATCGCTAGATTACCAAGTTGACAAAATTGTCCTATCATCACAAATCGCATTCATTAATCGCGAAGATGAGTGTTTGTTAGATCACTTCTCAGAGTATGCTTTGTGTTCAATTGCAGAGAATATTTTCAAAGAAAATTCAGCTTGTTCCTATCCCAAATTAGCGCCGGTTTTCGCCTTGTGGATCGTTCTTAACTCCTTATTTTAAAATAGCTTACGCTATAAAGTAGTCCATACGGAATTTCGATTCTGCTTAGAGGTTTTCCCCTGACCCCTTCGATTAGCATATTTCGTCTCAACTTATTAACACGATTATTCCGAAAGATCAGAATAACCGCTTGTACCCGGATAATCGGAATATCTTCACACCGAGCCGGGAAAAGGGGGGATGAATGGAATCTGGCTTGCCCAGCCATTCGAGTCAATCAGGTTTTGTTGAGGGACATGAAGTCCACAGATACGGGATTCTGAAAGACAAATACGGAACAGAGTTGATCGTCTGAAATTGTTAGAGACGAGTTACACATCGACGTTGGAGTTTTCGATGATTAAATTACCTGTTAGTCTGGCCTGCTTCTTTTTAGCGACTCAGTGTTTACTGGCGTCTGCCTATGCAGATCCGAAGCAAACTGAGGACTCTCAATCAGAGGGACGCGCTACTGTTGGCGAACAAGAGGGTTCTGCCATCGTAGGGAATGTTTCATCTGGAGCATTCAGACATGATTTTATTCCACAGAATAATGTGCAACCGAATCATGTGCCCGGCTTTACAACAATGAAAGATGCCAGCTACAAGGATACTCCTCAAGGATATATGCCTTATCGATATCCCGATCCACAAACGATGGTCGTTGATGAATACATTGATCGTGGTATGGGGTATCAGCCACTGCAAGAGACCCCGTTTCAACCACTCTTTCGCTTAGATAAAGGGATTGGTGGTGGAATTGGTTATGATGATGGTTATTCGAATTTAGGAGTTTTACTACCATTTACCATCAACCCTGATCAAAGCATGCTGTTTCTCGATATCAGAGCATTAGTAACTGACCGAGGAGCTGGTGGTGTTAACCTGGGAGCTGGTTGGCGTGGCTATAGTGAAACGGTAGATAAGATTTTCACCTTTGCCGGCTGGTACGACTACGATGATGGGCACGTTCAAGATTATCATCAACTCGGTTTAAGTGGTGAAGTCATTGGTCAGTATCTGACCACACGTGTTAACGGTTACTTCCCAATTAATAACGATCAAATCGTCGTTTCTAATAATCTGACGGGGGGAGCGTTCTTTCGGTCAAATCGAATTATGTTATATAGAGATTTTCGTACAGAATCTTCTTATGGTGGTGTTGATGCCGAAATCGGTGGTCCACTTCCGGTTTTAGGAAAGTTCGGAATCGATGCTTTTGTTGGCGGGTATTATTATGACTCAGACCATGACAAAAGTGCGGCTGGTGCTAAGTTTCGTGCAGAAGCAAATATCAACGACTGGTGGCAGATGAGTGTCAGCTATGCCAAAGACTCCGTGTTTGGATCAAATGCATGGATGAATGTGATCTTGACGATGCCTGACGGTAGATCGAATAAGTGGATGCGTCCTAAAACACGCAGACAACGTATGTATCAACCAATGAATCGTAACTACCGTGTTGTAGCGAATGTAAAAAGTACGCTTACAAACGAAGTTGCCATTAACCCTGACGATGGTCAACCTTACACAGTGGCTCACATCAATCCGGACTTTGGTGCTGCTGGGAATGGTACTTTTGAAACACCGTTTGGCTCTGTGGCCGCTTATAATGCCTCACCTCCAACAGCAATGACAGACATCATCTTTGTTCAGGATGGTACAACAACGAACCTGGATGGTGCAATTACCTTACTTGATAATGGTGGAGGTATCGCAGGTCGATTGGGACAACGTCTCTTGAGTGAAGCGGTAACTCATACTTTCAACACACTTCAATCAGATGGAAGTATCGTAACCATGACATTGCCTGGGTTTAATTCCGCGGCCAGTCGCCCTACTTTAAGCAATACGACCGGGGTTGAAGGAGCTGTTGTGATCGGCAACGGTGGTGCCTGGGAAGTCTCTGGTTTCAATATCAGTGGCGAGAGGGCAGCAGGATTACCACATAACGATGGTATCATTTCTACCAGCACTCGTGGATTCAATATCAACCGCAACTCTTTTGTGCTCTATAATCGTGGAGTTGATGTCATAAACAATGCCAATGGTATTGGTATCCTGTCGGAGAATACATTCTCTGGAGATGGTGCGAACTCTTTGCATGGAGCACGGATTACTCAAAATATAGGTACACTTGAACTTGCATTCCATAGTAACACAGCAACAAACAACCTTGGTGTGGTCCCCCCAGGCACAGGAACTGGTTTTGAAATCATTGCCAATGGTGGAAGTATAATCGATGGAGTAGGAACTGCCGCTGACGGTGTTACAACTCTCGGTATTACAGGGAACGCAGCCAATTCCAATGGTACCGGTATGATTATTACCGCCAATGGGGGATCTACAATTCAGACTGACTTCTCCAATAATACATTTAATAATAACATCAATCCCAACACTGGTTTACACGTGAACTCTAACGGCAGTAGCGTCGTTTTCACTACCTTTGATTCGATCACAGCAACTGGTAACACAGGCATTGGTATTGCCTTTGATGCAACCGCCGGCGGTAGCATTTCAGCTCTTTCTGAGGACTTGAATCAAAACGGAACTCTCGATCCCGGTGAAGATAACAATGGAAACGGAGTTCTCGATCTCGGTGTGACAAATATTAATGCGAGCACAAATACTACAGATGGTTTTGTAATCACATCTAATGGTGTGGGTTCACTCATCACTCTGAATATTGGAAATGCGAATTCGACGGCGAATGTCTTTAATGGCAATGGTCAGAATGGACTAAGCCTGAACACCTTAAATTCGGGTGTCATTCGCGCCAATATTATCAATAACACAGCGACCGGGAATACTCAGGACGGTTTGGCATTCGGTCTCACAACGGGAACCATTGATCTTACCACGTTCGGTTCACCTTCAATCGGAAGTAATACGTTCACCGGGAATACCCGACATGGTATGAGTGTTACAAACAATACTGGTGGTATCTTTAGAACAACGTTTATTTCTAATAACGATTTCAGCAACAATACCGAAGCAGGCATGTTCCTCGGAGGAAGTGCGTTAGGTGGTACGACCACAGCTGTAAATGATCTAGGTCAAATCGACTCTAACAACTTCAACCGAAATACTCTTGGAACAGATGGAATCTTGTTTGGTTCCAGTGATGTTCGAACCACAGCGATAATCACACGCAACACCTTTGTAGGGCGTGCTCCCGATTTACCTGGCGATGATGGTGCTGGCCGTGGGGTCGGTGGTACAGTCACAGGCACGACAACAATTGGTGGTACCGGCGGGGTTACGCTGGCATTTGGAAGTCTGGGAGCCATTGACAGTTCACTTGCCAATACGTTTCTCAACAACGGTGATGCTCACATTGGGTTAGAACTCCAGGGTAATACTGAGAATCAGGTTGATATCGATCAACAGCTATTTGATACGACGTTTAATACCACTCTGAGTACTAATTTCAATGGCGAAGGCGTGGGCGTCCTAATGAGAGATACCGCTACTTTTACAGGAACTATTCAACGTAACGTTTTCCAAAACAATGTTGCTTCCGGTTTGCGGCTTGATACGACTGGTAACAATTTGGGAGATTTTGCCACGATCAATGATGTTGTCATCGGTGGTACAACAGCGACCTTTGGAAACATCTTCCAGAACAATGGAGGTAACGGTATTCAAATGGCCCGAACCTCAGATGGTGAAATCAATAATACTCTGATTCGATTCAACACGCTTACCGGTAATACTCTGGACGGTATCAGCTTGACTGCGACGAGTGCAAATAAGGTTGATACTTATAATGTTAATGATAACATTATCACAGCCAACACTCAGAATGGTATTGATTTGCGAGTGGAAGCAGATGCCACACTCTCTGCAAACATGACACGTAACACAATCACAGGAAATACTCAGGACGGTATCCGAACAACCGAGTTAGCTAACTCTGCAGCCGATCTTCGCAATATTACAGGGGCCTGGACAACCAACCTGATTGCCAACAATGGTGCCGATGGTATTAACCTTGCTGCCGCTTCGAATAACCTGGTCATTGGAGATGCTGCAGATTCCTCACTGGGTAACATTATTCAGGATAACGGTCAAGATGGTATTGGTATGACAGGTGCCGGTACAGTGACGATTGCTCGTAACCTGATCGCCAGCAACGATGTGCATGGTATTGATATGGATCTTCCTGGTACAAATACAATCACAATCTCGAATAATGATATTACTTTCAACGAGGGTGATGGTATTGAGTTTACGAATGCATTATCGGGTAGCTTTACTTTGAATATCACAGGTAACGTGATCGATTTCAACAACGGTCGTGGTTTTGACGTGCTGGCACGACCAGGTTCACTTGGTTCTTCAAGTACTGCCATCACGTTTAACAACAACATTGTGAATGCGAACCTGGAAGAAGGGGTCTATGTCGTCTATACCGCATCAAACAACCAGACGCAAACTGGACCTGCAACAGATCCGCTACTTGCGGATGGAAACCTCTTTCATGATGTGTTCTTGAGATTTGATATGGACACTAACCAGATTATTGATAATGGTATCAACAGTGGCTTCAGTTCGACCGGTTTAGTGGTTCGAGTTGGTACTACCGATGCACGGACAGGATCCTTAAATAACTATGACGACGGTGGATTTGCCAGTGACGGTCTTGGAAACTTTGTCCGTTCCGGTGTGATCATGTCAGTTACCAATAGCACCCTCACAGGTAACCTTGGTGATGATGTGTTCTTCCAGTCGTTTGTCTCAACTGTAGATCCGGTTAACACGGCTGGAACTTGGGGTAACACTGTTGACCCGACTGCAATCACAGCCCTGCAGAGTGACGCCTTGGCTCGTTTAGACTTGGATTGGGATAACAACACGATTATTTCAAGCGGTGTGAATAATACCGGTGCGTTCTACAACAACGCAGATACTTTCAAATCGCGACTAAACAACGTTGCTAGCCCGGGTCCTTTCACGTCGACTTCCCGACGTCGAAATGCTCAACGACAGGCTGCTCGCATAGCTAACCTGATCGCTCCCGGGGCAGGTAACTTTCTCTACTCTGGTACAGGTGCTAGTACCTTCCGAGTTGATAGTACTGGGGATCTCGGAATCTTTATTCTTGACACTAATCCCTACACCACAACTGGAGATGCCAACGGTGTCTTCCTACCCGGGTCGATCGTTGGCGAACTGCCCTTCGGTTGGGGACAATTCTAATCTCCCCCACTGGGCATGATTTGAATCTCTGTTAAAATCAAAAGGCCATCCTGAAGCAATTCAGGATGGCCTTATTTTTAATAGATGAACTCACTGCCGGTTAAGCGGGTGACAGAAACTGCTCAATCCGGTTCAAACCTTCTTCCAGAGTTTTGAGGTCAGTCGCAAAAGAGAGTCGAACATATCCCGGCGCGCCAAAGGCATCTCCGGTTACCAGAGCCACATGCGCTTCTTCCAGTAACGCGGTGCAGAATTCGCTGGAGTCTTTCACCACTTTGCCTCCACCAAGTGGTTTGTTGAAATGGGCGCTCACATTGAAAAAGGCATAAAACGCACCCCCCGGTTCCGCAAAGCTGATTTCAGGAAATTTTCGTAAACGTTCAAGGACATACTTGCGACGTTCTGTAAAGGCGGCCAACATTTCAGCCACACTCTCCTGGGGGCCACTCAAAGCGGCAATGGTAGCTGCCTGGCTGATGCTACAGGGATTCGAGGTTTCCTGACTTTGCAGCTTTGTCATGGCAGCCGTTAGTTCAACAGAGGCAATTGCCCAGCCAATACGCCAGCCCGTCATCGCATAAGCTTTACTGACCCCACTGACGATAATCGTTCTGGCTGCCACATCCGGGCCGAACGAAGCGAAGCTACGAAATTCAGAACCTTCGTAAATCAGCTTCTCATAAATCTCATCGGAAAGTACGGCGATATTTTTTTCAACAGCCACTCGCGCCAATGCTTCCAGAGTTTCAACGGGATACGCGGCACCTGTCGGGTTACAGGGGTTGTTGAGCATCATCAGTTTAGTTTTGGGAGTGATTGCCTGTGCGAACTGATCAGCGCTCATGCAGAATCCGCTTTCCTCGGTCGTCTCTACCATAACAGGCGTGGCACCCGTTAATTCAACCAATGCGCTATAGCTCACCCAGTAGGGGGTCGGAATGATGACTTCATCGCCGGGACCACACAAAGCCGTCAACACGTTATGAATCGAGTGTTTGGCTCCATTGGAAATTACAACTTGATTGGGTTGATACGACAAACCGTAATCGCGTTGATAGGCATCGCAGACGGCCTGCTTCACTTCCAGTGTACCGGCGGCAGGTGTGTAATGAGTCTGACCGGCATCCATTGCTTCTTTGGCGGCTTGGCAGATATGAGCTGGGGTCGTGAAGTCTGGTTCCCCTAATGTGAACTCATAAACTTTGACACCAGTACTTTTTAATTCTTTGGCTTTTGCTGCAGCGGCTATTGTGGCAGAGGGCTTTAGTTTCTGAACTGTAGAGGAAAGCTGCATCGACATAATTCTGATCTTTGTAGTTGAAATGAACGAAACTTGGTATGTCTGAAATACGCATTCAGACTGGATTGAGTCCCCTGCTCTGACACTCGGGAATCAATAAATGTTCGAAAACACCCGATTCTTTTCACCTGGGGGGATAGCGTCAAGTCTCCGATAGCATTGTTTGGAAATCGAACAAGATTCCCGCTAAAAAAATGTGTTTGGCGGGAATGCGTTGCCGCTTGACGTATCAGGATTGAACCGGGAAAGCGACAATCCTGAGCTCTGTGATGTTTGAGAACTAGCAACTCGTCGTATCAATGAGTCTCTTAGCGGGAACCGGGTAGCTCACTCTCGGCGTCCTTTCCCACTTCGTGAGCTGACATCGCGACCTGAATCCGTGAAGTCATTTTGAAGTCGGTGCGGGGCTGAGTTCCCCCTTTGGTATCGCGTGTGACAGTGACGGCCCATTTTGCAACTCCAAAGGGAATCTCACTGGTTCGCCAGATGGTCCCTTCATTCTTGGAACGTGTGGTCGTACTCTCACTCACATAGCTGCCTTTATACTCACGGGCGGAGACTGCACCCGTGGGAATGTCAATTGTGGCAGGGCCTCCCTCCGACTCCCATTTGGTGTAATGCTCAAGCATTGTGATCATCGGGTAAAATCGCAGCACGTTTGTTTTCAGAGGCTCCACTGGCCGGTCTCCCACTTTTCGATAGCCACGAATAATGGGGAGAAATGTGACGGGGAGCCCACTTTTGTCTTTAATTTGACCGTTAACCACCTTTTCAGGTATTAACACTTTATAGATGCGCGGGCCAGATACTCCCGGGGCAACTCCCGATTCGGTTTCTTTGCCGGTTATGCACTTGAACTCAAGCCAGCGGCAAGGGGTTTGGGCACCTTCAAATTCCGCCATTTCTGAACCGACAGAACTGATAATCAAGTGTCGTGTCCATTTTAGTTTGACATTGAGGTCATTGGAATCGGGACCGGGCATTTCTTTTTCGTAGGTTCCTTCAAAACGGACCCAGGATCCATCGGGAGGGAGTTCCCAGATAAGCCCTTGTGCAAATATGGGGCTGCAAAGCGAAACCACCCAGAAAACAGAGAGAAGTAATGATCGGACAAACATATTTGAAAACCAGAATTGTAAACAGAAAATGGCCTGAAAAGGTTCATATAGACAGACTTTAGGTTCCAGTGTGACAAAAGAAGCATGCCCTGACAACACTTTTTGGTTTTTCCAGCAGGAATTTTCTAAAGCGAGTTACTTTCACAGCGTATAACGGGAGCATCAGTCAACTCTTTCTTGACCATAGCTGGTCGTGTGGCTTAGACTGCTTATAGGAATAAACTGGGTTTTACCGTTTCTAAACAAGATCTGACACTGGTTGAAATCTCTGTTGAGACGAAAATGATTCTCAACACAATACATACGTCCCTCTACTGGAGTTTCCTTATGTTTTTACCTTTTATGAAATGTCGATGGATTTCATTCGCACTCGTTTTGGGATGTAGTCTTTGCCTGTGTGTGCCCGCCACCTCAGCCGCAGAAGAAGAGTCCAAACCAACACGCGAAAATTGGGGGCACATTATCATCAAAGGGGCTTACCCCGAAGGCCCACAAATGCCTGGTTTATTTGGTGATGTCACCGAGTCCCTTTCAAAGGCAATGACTCGGCTGGATAAGGCGGCAGAAGATAAATCTCTGACGGGCGTCATTTTACATTTAAAGGGAACATCAGTTGGTTGGGCCAAGCTGAATGAGCTTCGCACGGCAATCATGAAAGTGCGTAAAAACAACAAAAAAGTATATGCCTGGATCGAATCCGGGATGACCAAGGATTATTTAATTGCCAGCGCCTGCGACAAAATTGTGATGCCGGAGTCTGCAACATTGATCTTGCTCGGTTTGCGAGCCGAAGTCAGCTTCTATAAAAATCTGTTCGATATGTTGGATGTCAAACCAGATATTTTAAGAGTCGGAGAATACAAGTCGGCTGCGGAACCCTATACACGCACAGAAATGAGTGAGCCATTCCGCAAAGAAATGAGTGCAATCCTGGATGATTATTTCCGACAGATTATTGAAATGATTTCCAAATCACGAGGCTTGTCTGCTCAACAAGTCGAGTCTGCCATCAATGGCGGTCCATATATGGCCGTCGATGCCAAAAAACTGGGTTTAATTGATGACACTGCTTATGAAGACCAACTTCCCAAACTGATTACTGGAGCCAATTCCAAAACGGAAGTCAGAATCATTAAACGTTATGCCAAAAAAAGACTCGATAACGATTTCTCAGGGATCGCCGGCTTGATCAAATTGATGGACCTTTTTGCTGGCATTGATTCCACACAACGAGTCGGCTCAGGACCCCGGATTGCAGTTATCTATGCCACGGGGGCAATCATGTCTGGTTCCAGTTCACAGGGAAGTCTGTTTGGTGCGAACGTCCTGGGATCTGATACGTTTATTAAAGCGGTACACAAAGCCGCAAAAGACGAGAAAGTCAAAGCCATCGTTTTGCGTGTTGATAGTCCCGGTGGCAGTGCGCTGGCCAGCGATCTGATGTGGCGTGCCTTGGAAAAATCGGGTAAGCCGGTTGTCGTCAGTATGGGAGATGTTGCCGCCAGTGGAGGATATTATATCTCAATGGGAGCAGACCGCATTTTTGCCGAGCCAGGAACTCTCACCGGTTCCATTGGTGTTGTCGGAGGGAAACTTGCGATTGAAGGGCTCTTTAAAAAAATTGGAATTACCACCAGTGTGATTTCGCGAGGCAACAACAGTGGAACATTCAGCCCGATGACTGGTTTTTCTGAAAGTGAACGTGTTGCCGTGACAAACTTACTCAAATCAGTCTATAAGCAATTTACAGAGAAAGCAGCCGAGGGACGCAAAATGGATTATGCTGCCTTGGAAAAATTAGCCCGTGGTCGTGTTTATACCGGATCAATGGCTTTGAAAATTGGTCTGGTCGATCAATTGGGAACTCTTGAAGAGGCCATCGAATATGCGCGTGAACTCGGTAAAATTCCCAAGGATCAGAAGTTTGAAAAATTAATTCTCCCTCGGCCTACCAGTCCTTTTGAACAACTATTTGGTACCGCTGATGCACAGTCGCGACAGACTCAGGATCTTTCTAAAATGTTGAATCTGCTTTCTCCTGAGCTATCGGAGCAACTGAAAAAACTGGATCTGGTTAATCTGCTTTCACGAGAAAAAACATTGACGTTAATGCCCTTTGAGGTTCGTGTGAAGTAGAAATCGTCTTGGAAAAGTGTGTCTTGCATTGTGCCTCAGGCTGATACGGGAAACCAAAACAAACAATTTGTGGTTAGGAAGACAGGATGTTTAACAACTTTTTAAAAGCATGTCAGAATTTTTGCTTCATTGCTCTGGCTGTTGTAATCATTTATGGGACCTCAGTTCCGGTTTTCTCTGCTGAAGCGAATCGAATCAATGACCTTGCCCAATATTATGGGTTCAAACCACTTGAGATTTTCAAGTTGTCTGCTCGTTCATCAAACATGCTGGCTGAAGACTTGAACGGTGATGGGAAAACAGACCTTGTACTGATTGATAATAGCAATAGCCGTATTGATATCTTGCAGCAAAGGAACGGAAAGCAAAAAAGTACAACGGAATCAAAGAATGAAGAAATCAACTTCATTCCCAATGATAAACGACTGGAGCACATTAAAGTTCCGGTTGATGTATCGATTTCAGCTTTGACAGTTGGCGATTTCAATGGCGATGGTCTTAACGATCTGGCTTACCTTGCGCCCCCGGATCGATTGATCATCCGCTATCAGTCGAAATCAGGAGACTGGACCAAACGCAAACGAATCCGTCTTGCCGAGCTGCAATCAACTCAGTGGACAATCGCCGCCGGTGATCTGAATTACGACCAGAAGACCGATTTAATCGTGTTGGGAAAAAATCATACTTATGTCGTATTACAGGATCAAAATGGAGATTTGAATGCTCCGCGATCCATCTTGAGTACCTCTCCTAAGTTAGGACTTGCCACAATTGCTGATCTGAACGGTGATGGCCGAAATGATTTTACCTATGTGACCCGCGATGGAAAAAATCAGATTTTATGCAGCAGAATTCAAAAGCAAGATGGAAATCTGGGACCAGAAATCAGATTTGAACTATCAAATCCGCGTTCTGTAACGTTGGCTAACGTTGATGGGAAACCAGGGCATGAAATCCTGACTATTGATTCTCAAACCAGTCGTCTCAAAGTTCAACAATTGGAAAATGCACATAATGGAAATGGTCAACTTTCCAAACGACTCACGATGTATGGGTTTGGTGAAGAAGGCGCGGGACGCAATCGAGGATTTGATCTTGGTGATATCAACGGTGATGGTCTGACTGATGTGGTGGTTTCTGATCCCGAAACAGCACAAATGCTGGTTTATCGGCAGGCAAAGGGGCGCGGGCTCGATCTGGGACAGACTTACCCGGGATTGCTAGGTGTTCAGCAGTTGCGTGTGGAAGATGTTGACGGTAACGGATTGGACGAAGTCTTCGTACTCAGTGAACGGGAAAAAATTATTGGTGTCAGCTCCTATGCCAAGCAACGCTTATCATTCCCCAAAATTCTTCCCATCAAAGGAGAGCCGCTGGCTTTCGAACTGGTAGACCTGGATGGGAATCAGTCGCTGGAATTAATTTATGTAGCGAAAGTAGGGAGCAAACGCCAATACAGTTATAAGTTGCAGGCGCTGATTCTTAATCAACAGGGAGTCTGGAGCGAATACCAATTTCCGAGTCCCCCCCCTTCTCTCGACTCCGCTCCTAAAAGATTACTCAAATTGGATGCCAATTCAGATGGGCTCTTTGAATTAATGGCCTTTTATGGCCTCTCACGTGCGCCAAAAATATTTACATTAGTTCCAAGACAGACACCCAAAGTGATTACTCCTTCGGGCGGAATTAATTTAGATGAAATTAAACCGGAGTCGACTTTCGTTGGAGGTCCAAAGCGAGACTGGTTTTTGACAGCTCAGAACAATTTCGCACGTAGACTGACCTTAAACTCAGCCAACCAATGGCAGGTCGTTGATCAATTCAATGCTCCTGAAACAAAAGCACGCGTGGTGGGAGCTGTGAATATTAACCTCGATGGTGAACCGGGAGACGAAATTGTTTTGGTCGATTTGGGTGTCAAGAAGCTTCGTATTCTCCGCAAGGAATCCAATGTATATCGTCCCTGGAAAGAAGTAGAAATTGGCGAGTTTCCTTACCTCTCAGCACATGTTGCCGACTTGAATGGTGATCAACAATCAGACCTGTTGCTCTTTGGTCGTGGTCAGTTTGGAATCCTATACTCAGGTCAAACACCACCAACTTTGAAAGAAGTTGCATCGTTTGAATCAAAACTACCTCAGGCCTACTTTACCGATTCCGTTGCGGGAGATCTGAATGGCGATGGACAAGCTGACATTGTAATCCTCGATACGCGGACGCATCATCTGGAGATCTTGAACTTCAATGCGAAACAGGGTTTGAGGCATGCTTTAAATTTTAAAGTCTTCGAGGATAAAACCTTTTCCCGGTCCAACCGAGCCGGAATAAACCCTCGGGAAGCGGTGATCGCAGATGTGACAGGCGATGGTCTCAAGGATCTGATCCTGCTATGCCATGATCGTGTTTTGCTCTATCCACAAGATGATGGTAAGAATTGAGGTCCGAATCAATCAAACTTCTGATGTATCATGCAGTGCATATTTCTGCGAAAGCTTGTCGAGCCCCCATACCAGAAAAGCAGCTCCGATAATCAAAGCAATTGAGGTCCAGAATGTACTTCCAAAGTCAGTTGGCCAGATATTTTCATAGATACGATGTTTGAACGGAACCATTTCGGGGGTCTGACCGTCTGAATAAGGTGTTACATCGATTTTGAATGGCCAGATCCGGCGTAGTGAGCCGACCATCAATCCACAGAGCACAGCCATAATCAAAGAATGGAAATTGTGTAGTAACCAACGTAATAGTTTGCTGAACAGGATCAGCCCTACGGCACAGCCTGTTACAAAGACCAGGACGGTTAATAAACCACTCCAATCGATGTTCCCTTGTAATAGCTGCTTGGGAATGCTTTTGAGTAAGCCGGTGATGTCATGATATTTTCCTAACAAAACCAGTATGAGCGCTCCGCTGATTCCGGGTAAAATCATTGCACAGATGGCAACCATTCCACAGAGAAACACATACAGATCCCCTTCGGGTGGACGAATAGAATGTTCCCCGACGAGCCAGTAGATCCCCATCAGTGAGACGAGAAAGCCAACAATGTTGGACGCATTCCAGCGTTCCACCATTTGCGCAACTAAAAAACTGGATGCGAGGATCAAGCCAAAAAAGAGGGACATGGTCAATTGAAGATGGTGGTCTAGTAGGTAATGCATCAGACTCGCCAGACTGATGACACCTGTCAGAATTCCAATGCCCAAGGGAATCACAAAACGCAAGTCCAGATGGGCAGCAGCCTCTCCCCATTTTCGGCTCGCCAGGAGTTTGAATAGCCGAATGTCAACATGGCTGATCGCAGTAATTAATCGTTGATAGATTCCCAGAATCAAAGCCACAGTTCCCCCTGAGACACCGGGAATAATGTCTGCCCCACCCATTAAAAGGCCCCGTCCTGCTTGCAGCAGGTCTTGTTTGGATGGAAATTTTGACTTTGGCTGGGCAGCGGATTCTTGGGAATCTGACATCAATCAACCTTGATTTAATGAACAAAAGGACTTTCGATTCAATTATTTCTACGCCAGCAATTGAACAACAGATACGGGATCAGGTATGTTTCATAGAGAGCAAGAGTGTAATGTAGTGAAGCGTTTCTGAAAAGCGTTGATTTCAGGTCCTCCAGGAGTAAAGAGAAAAGCATTATGAAAGGCCCCGGATTAAAGCTGGACCTCGACGTCAGAAGGCTCTGGAAGTGTCCTAAAACCGGTGAAACGATTCGTTTGAGTGGTAATGTTGTTTCTAAAACCATTCAAGTAGAAGGCGAAGAGATTTTCATGAAGCTGGTTGAAGAAAAACGAAGTCTTTACCGCGATCCTTTTCATTTTGATTATTTCGAAATGCCCACAGCCGATCAGTCTTCTTCAGAACGCGCTGCCGCGGCTGCACGTTCGATTGATGAACCTGAACTAACGCAGAACGAAGCCGTTCCAGCTCCAGAGCAGGAAATGCCTGAAACTTCAGTGAGCCTTTCTGAAGAGTCTGAGCCTGAAGTTCCTCAGAATCTTGAACAGGCTGACGATGAAGATGAGGACAGTTTTGGAGGCGGACTTCTTTAAACTCATTAACTCAATGCGTTCAACATTATCATGAATTAGTTAGACATTCTTATCTCGGCATCAGCCGATTGGTATAACGCGGTCCATGTCACAAACAGATATCATTATCACCGGTGCTCGCGAGCACAATCTGCAAAACGTCAGTGTCCAACTTCCCCGAAACCAGTTAATTGTTATGACGGGAGTCAGTGGTTCCGGTAAAAGTTCACTCGCTTTTGATACATTGTATGCGGAAGGTCAAAGACGCTACGTGGAGTCGCTTTCCAGTTATGCGCGTCAATTTCTGGGACAAATGCCCAAACCAGAAGTAGACTCGATCTCTGGTCTCGCTCCTTCGATTTCGATCCAACAGAAAATGAGCGGACGAAATCCACGCAGCACGGTAGGAACGATTACAGAAATCTATGATTACTTGCGTGTGCTATTTGCCCGGGTGGGGCAGGGGGTTTGCGAAAAATGTGGCAAGCCGATCACTTCACAAAGTAGCGAGCGGATTATTGACTCCATTTCCTTGCTTCCCGCTAAAACCCGCTTTTCGGTTTTAGCGCCCTTAATTCAACAGCAGAAAGGAGAATATAAAGATCTCTTTGAGGACCTGTTAAAACAAGGTTTCCTCAGGGCACGCGTTGATGGTCAAATTGTGCAACTCTCTGACCAACTTCAACTTGACCGGCAAATGAGACACACGATTGAAGTGGTCGTTGATCGTCTTGTTGCGGGAAAGACCAGTCGCTCCCGGTTGGCAGAATCCGTTGAGTTGGCTTTGAAACTTTCGAATGGAACTTTGATTGTTGCGGAAGAAGTTTCATCCCAGCATCCAGACAAAATTAAAGCGGATGCGCTTCAGGATAAAATTTATAGCTCCCGATATGCCTGTGCCGATTGCGGTATCAGTTATGAGCCACCAACTCCTCAGCTTTTCAGTTTTAATAGTCCCCTGGGGATGTGTACTGAATGTAATGGGCTGGGAATGCGATACGACTTCCCATTAGAGGCACTCATCACGAAAGAACATCTTTCGATGCAAAAAGGTGCCTTTGAACTGATGGGGCCGATGAGCAAAGTTGGAAAGTGGCGACGACATATTTACGCCGGTGTTGCCCGCTCGATCGAAAAAGATTTAAACCTGAAGGAAGACAGCTTCCTGAAAACCCCCTGGAATGAATTACCCGAGGCTGCGCAACATCAGTTTCTCTATGGAACCGGTGATCGAAATATTACCTATAGCTGGCGGCATTCAGGAGGAGTCTGGAAACACGGCGGCACCTGGAATGGATATGTCGAAGAATTGCTGGAGAATTATCGTAAAACCAGTAACCCGATGCTGCGGAAGTACCTCGAAAAATATATGGAATTTGTGCATTGTTCCAGTTGCGATGGAACGCGTTTGAATTCACAGGCTCGCCATGTTCGCATCGCTTCTAATAGCTTTTCCTCTAATGGGAGCCGAAAGGCAATAGAAAAAACGCTACCAGAAGTTTGTGCCTTCAGTATCGAAGAGGCGGCCGCGTTTTTTGAATCACTGGACCTGGATGAAACTGGTTCTCTGATCGCAGATGAAGTGTTAAAAGAAATTCGGGGGCGGCTTGGCTTTCTGTTACGCTGTGGTCTGAATTACCTGACGATTGACCGGACGGCACCCACACTTTCCGGAGGCGAAAGCCAACGTATCCGGTTGGCAGGGCAGATTGGCTGCGGTCTGGTGGGCGTGGTTTATATTTTAGATGAGCCTTCGATTGGCCTGCATCCCCGCGATAACACGATGCTACTGGAAAGCCTGTGTGACCTGCGCGATCAAGGTAATACTGTGATCGTAGTTGAGCATGACGAAGAGACCATGCGTGCCGCCGATCATATTGTTGACTTTGGACCCGGTCCGGGTATACGCGGAGGCCATATTGTTGCGGAAGGTTCATTTCAGAATGTTCTGAAAGCGAAAGAAAGTGTAACGGCTCAATTTCTTTCCGGGAAAGAAAAAATTGAAATTCCGGAAACACGACGTCGACTGATCAAAAAAGAATCCATTACCATCAAGGGGGCCAAACACCATAACCTGAAAAATATTAATGTCGCAATTCCGACGAAGGGGTTTATCTGTGTCACCGGTGTCAGTGGTTCCGGAAAGAGTTCTCTCGTCAATGATATTCTCTGGCCTGTCTTGAATCAAAAGATCAACAAGGGAAAGGGAAGTCCGGGCGAACATCAAAAAGTCACCGGGTTGGAGTTCATCGACAAAGCCATTGATATCGATCAGTCTCCCATTGGTCGAACTCCACGTTCTAATCCGGCGACGTATGTCAAAGTCTTTGATCTGATTCGTGATCTCTATGCCAAACTGCCTGATTCTCGGATGCGAGGTTATAAATCCGGAAGATTCAGTTTCAATGTGAGTGGTGGACGCTGTGAAGCCTGTGAAGGGCACGGAGCTAATAAACTGGAGATGGACTTTCTCGCGGATGTCTGGGTTCCCTGTCCGGTCTGTGAAGGGCGGCGCTTTCATCACGAAACGCTGGAAATCCGTTACAAGGGAGCCAATATTGCGGAAGTCCTGGATATGGATATCCAGCAGGCGATTGAACATTTTCAGAATGTTCCCAAAATTCTGAAACTGCTTGAATCACTGCATGCGGTCGGCCTGGACTATCTCAAGCTGGGACAACCTTCTCCTACGCTTTCTGGTGGCGAAGCACAACGGGTTAAGCTGGCTCGCGAGTTAGGAAAGCGTTCAACGGGGAGTACATTCTATCTGTTAGATGAGCCCACAACGGGGCTGCATTTCGCTGATGTCAAGTTACTGCTTGATGTACTACATCACCTGGTTGATGCCGGCAACACGGTGCTCGTTGTGGAACACCATCTGGATGTCATTAAAACGGCGGATTGGGTCATTGACTTGGGGCCAGAGGGAGGGGAAGGGGGAGGCACCATTCTGGTGGAAGGCACACCCGAGGAAGTTGCTGCTTGTCCGTATTCATACACTGGTCTAGCTCTGAAAGAACAGACAGATCTTGTACCCACAAAAGGAGTCAAGCAGAAGAAAAAAACAAAGCCATTGCAACTCAATAATCCGCATCTGCGTTGGCAGTCAGCGACAACCAAACAAAATGGAAAGGCCAAAAGTGACAGCTCTCGCATTACCATTCGGGGGGCAGGACAGCATAATTTACAGAAATTAGATGTACAAATTCCCCGTAATCAGATGAATGTGTTCTGCGGTCCGAGTGGCAGCGGTAAAAGTTCGCTGGCGATGGACACGCTGTATGCGGAAGGACAACGGCGTTACGTCGAATCGTTGTCTGCCTACGCGCGACAGTTTTTAGGGCAAATGCCCAAGCCAAAATTTGAACACATTCATGGACTCTCCCCGGCGATTGCCATCGAGCAAAAAACAACAGGCCACTCCCCACGTTCGACAGTCGGAACCGTGACGGAAATTTACGATTACCTGCGTGTGTTATATGCCCGCTTGGGATCCATGTATTGCCCGGACTGTGATGTCCCCGTTGAAACGCAGACGACAGATGAAGTCATCCAGAGAATCCTGGCCATGGAAACAGGCACAAAACTACTCATTTTGGCTCCCGTAGAAATCAACGTGGGCCAGTCCTATGACACTCTCTGGGAAAAGTTACAGACACAAGGTTTTCTGCGAGTTCGCATCGATGGCATCACTTATCGCTTGGAAGAGGTTCCCGATATCGACCGTCGTCGTCGCCATGAAGTAGAAGTTGTCATCGATCGAATTACGGTTGCTGCCAAGAGCCGTTCGCGAATCGCCGATTCCGTCGAGTCGGCATTGGCACTCGGAGAAGGTCTGATGTATGCCTGCTATTGTGATGATGAGATCCCGGAAGATGAGTGGGATTTTGAAACATTCAGCCTTTATTATTTCTGCGAACAGTGTGGACAAAGTTTTGAAGAACTCACGCCTCATAATTATTCTTTCAACAGCCCTTTGGGATGGTGTGAATACTGTGAAGGCCTGGGAACCGAGCTGGGTACGAACTTATCCGAGTTAATTCCCGATCCGAATCGCAGTTTGCAAGATGCTGCCGTGGCAGCCTGGCCCGATCCGCGATCGAATCCGCAATTCAAAAAAATGCTGGCAGCGATTGCCAAACAATTTCGCATTCCATTGGATGTGCCTTTCAATCAACTCAGTGTGAAACAACAACGGTTAGTGCTCTATGGTGATGAGGAACGTTGGGTTTCACTGGATCGCTCCGGGAAAATTCAATTCCAATACAAGGGGCTCTATCCAGCCATTGAAGAATCCTCGCGACTGTCCTTTGCCTATCGCAGTCGTCTACATGAGATGACAGGCGAAGTGCCCTGTTCAGTTTGTAATGGGAGTAAATTACGTACCGATGCCGCCGCAGTGCGATTTCAGGGAAAAACGATCAATCAGTTCTGCGAGCTTCCTTTGAAAGACGCTTTAGTCTTTATGAAAAAAGTAAAGCTTAACAAACGAGAAAAGCAAATCGCGGGTGACTTGATTAAAGAAGCAACCAGCCGACTGCAGTTTCTGGTGGATGTTGGTCTTGACTATTTAACGCTCGGCCGTCCTTTGCCTACGCTCTCCGGTGGGGAAAGTCAAAGAATCCGTCTGGCGGGACAAGTCGGACGATCATTGACTGGAGTATTGTATGTCCTGGACGAACCGACCATCGGTTTGCATCCACGTGATAACACTCGCTTGATCAACACGCTCAAAAAGCTCCGAGACATCGGTAATACAATTGTGATGGTCGAACACGATCGTGAAGTGCTGGAAGCATCAGACCGTCTATACGACTTCGGACCCGGTGCAGGGCGTTTTGGTGGAACCATTGTTGGTGAAGGTTCTCCCAAACAATTACAACGAAGAAAGAAATCCCTCACGGGGCAATATCTGTCAGATCACTTAACAATCACGCTTCCTGAAGAACGTCGGGTGATTTATCAAAAACAGGGGAAGCGAGAAAATCCCGTTTCCCCAACAGGGCACTGGCTGGAACTAAAGGGCGCCCGACAAAATAATTTACAGTCGGTCGATCTTTCGATTCCTCTGGGAGCGTTTGTTTGCATTACCGGAGTTTCCGGTTCAGGGAAAAGTTCTCTGATCGAAGAGACTTTGGCTCGCGCCGTTACCAAAAAACTGCATCGTTCTAAAGAAGCACCCGGCCCTCACGATGAACTACTGGGACTCGATCAGATCAATAAAGCCATTATTGTTGATCAGAAGCCGCTGGGAAATACTCCTGCCTCGAACCCCGCTACTTATACCGGCGTGTTTGATCAAATCAGAGAACTCTTTTCACGACTGCCTGATTCAAAAGTCCGCGGGTATCAACCAGGTCGATTCAGCTTTAACCGATCCGGTGGTCGCTGTGAAGACTGTGATGGGAACGGCCAACGCTGTATCGAAATGCATTTTCTCCCTGATGTGTGGGTCACCTGTGAAACTTGTAACGGCAAGCGATATAACCAGGAAACACTGGCCGTTCAATATAAGGGTAAGTCAATCGCTGATGTACTGGAGATGTCGATTGGCGAAGTGGCTGATTTGTTCAAAAACATTCCGGCCATTCGTCGTACAATGGAGACGCTCTGTGCTATTGGTTTGGATTATTTGACTTTAGGGCAGTCTGCACCCACCTTATCTGGAGGTGAATCACAGCGCGTCAAACTGGCGGCAGAGTTGGCCCGGCCCAATACCGGGAAAACGTTGTATCTGCTGGATGAACCGACGACAGGCTTGCACTTCGATGATATTGCCAAGCTCTTGAAAGTACTCAACAGTTTGGTTGAGTTAGGAAATACAGTGATCGTCATCGAGCATAATCTGGATGTGATCAAAACCGCCGACTGGTTAGTCGACATCGGACCGGAGGCTGGTAGTGCAGGAGGTCAGATTATTGCTTCCGGAACTCCGGAAAAACTGGTCGAACATGCAGAGCAATATCAGAAGCAGCCGACCTCAACTAAATCGCGAAGATCAAAACGAGCGCCTCTCTTAAGATCATATACAGGAGAAATACTGAAACCGATTCTCTCATCTGGCAAACGGCAGGAACGGGAGGTCTTTGATGCGCAAAGTCTGAGCGAAAAGCAGGCGGGAGATATTGACCTGAAACAGATTGGCCGCGATGCCCAGATGCCCTGGCAGAAAGATGGTCAAGCCTGGCACACACAGGATCACATGGCACTATCGGGGGCTTCTTGCAAGTGGGAAGGGAAAGCTCTGGAATCCGTCATTGCGTTCATTGAAAGCAAAGAAGGATTTGGTGAGATCAACTGGAATCATCGCAGCATTGTCGAAGTAGGTGGTCCGGTCAAAAAACAGGGTTGGTTTTTGCATGCCAATACCGGGGACCAGTGGTTACTTAGGCTCAGCTTCCGGGTAAAACGAAATACATTTAAGCAGGATGAATTACGCGGACAGTTGGCGTTGAAGTCGCTCGATGACCTGGATGAATTGCCCATTTACGGACGTTCGAATCGTGTACGCGTCAAAAACCTGAAAGGACCCTGGCAGGAGGTGAGTCTGACAATTCACTGGTACGAAGAAATTGACACGTCCGAATTTTGGGCGTTTCTGGAGTCGGCCTGTGAGTCTTATCTGGGATTAATTCACCGAGATCAAATTAAACCCGATGAAATCATGCCCTGGAAAGTACTGAAAAAGAAATGGCATCTTTCTCGAAAAGGGTTTCCCAATAACAAACGCATCGCCTGGGATGCAGATCTATTAGAGTCACTCTTTGAATTGGTCGAAAAAACACATCCCGATTCGACTATTCAATGGGACAATAAATCATTAGTTAATTTTGTGAGTTCCGGCAAGAAGAAACCGTTTCTGATCATTCATACTAAACGACGTGAAGGCGTGGATGTCACGCTGCAATCAGCGAACGGAGAAATCACGCTGGGTAAAATTGCGGAACTCGGAATGGAACGTGAAATCAAAACCGATTCTAAAGGCAAAGAGCAGGCGCGCATTCGTTTCGCCAATAAAAAACAGGTTCAATCAAAAGCCTTCCAACAACTTCTCAAAGAAATGGTGAAGTGAGCATGACCTTGGGGAATCCATCAACATATCCCCATAGAATGGGGGGTTAATACCCCTAACCTGGAAAAGATATTGACGTTTTTGGCATAACCAGATACCATGCCCATTGTGGGAGTAGAATTAGTGCTCTCATGTCGTATAGGAATCGAATCTTAATCAGGTCAAAGCTGCTCTTATCACCCATCAGTCAAGAAATGGGGACCTGTTCAGTAAATGACTATGAAATCACTTTAGTAGGAACTTTGGAAATGTGACGGATGCTCTTTTCTTACTCCAACTCGCGCTCCCTTACAGTTCAGACTCCTGCAAAGTTAAATTTATTCTTAAGTATCGATCATAAAAGGCCCGACGGCTTTCACGATATTACTTCGTTGATGCTTTCGGTAGGAATATACGACACTTTAGTTTTCACGGAGGAACCTTCATCAGAAGTTGAGTTGCATGTTGCTGATGCAAAACCTCTTCTTTCCCCAAAAGCTAAGCTCCAGCAGTGTATCCCGTCTGGAGAAGATAATCTGGTTGTGCGTGCTCTCAGGTTGCTTCAAGAGAAGACAGGAACACACAAAGGGATTCGAATTCAGTTGCTGAAGCGAATTCCCTCTGAAGCGGGTTTGGGGGGCGGATCAAGCGATGCAGCGGCAACATTATTTGCTGCCAATAAACTTTGGCAATTGGGACTGACGCTAAATGACTTAGGTGATCTGGCGTCTGAACTGGGTAGTGATATTCCTTTCTTTCTCACAGAAAGCAGCAGTGCCATCTGTCGAGGGAGGGGCGAAATTATTGAGTCTGTTTCAATTCCCCATTGTCTCTACTTTGTTATTGTGCGTCCCAGTTCGGGGTTATCAACGGCAGACGTTTATCGGCACTGTCGAGTAAGAACGCACTCAGAAAATCAAGTTGATCAACTTGTAAGCCACTTAGCTTCTGGTCAATTTCATTCATTATCCAGCCTGATTTTAAATGATCTGCAGATTCCGGCCGAAAAACTGAACTCTGAAATTTTAATTTTGAAGGATTTTTTTGCAAAACAATCTGTTTTGGGGCATATGATGAGTGGTAGTGGGACTGCCTATTTCGGGATCTGCCATAACAGAGCCCAGGCATGTCAAATTGCCGCCCGATTACGATCCACAGTGAAAGGGCACATATTTGTTGTCCAGAACCGACTATAGATGAGCAATTCTAATTTTGGCACAAATGGAGTGAGGCCATGGAGATCAGTGAAGTTCGCATCAAGTTGATGAATGATCCACACGAAAGGTTACTTGCCTTTTGCTCGATTACTTTCGATGTTTCTTTTGTCATCCGGGATTTGAAGATTATTCAAGGTTCCAAAGGCGCCTTTGTCGCGATGCCCAGTCGCAAATTAATGGACCGTTGTCCAAAGTGCCACAATAAGAACCACCTGCGGGCATCGTTCTGCAATCAGTGTGGTGTGCGGCTCGATGAAAATCGAGCAGATAAAGATGATGCCGGACGGGCGCGACTTTATGCCGATATTGCGCATCCCATTAATTCCGAGTGTCGAGAACTCATTCAGGAAGAAGTGCTCAAAGCCTACCAGGACGAAAAAGTCTCTGCCCAACAGGATGGTTATGTCTGCCGCTACGATGATTTTGGCGAAGAGGACTATGCCAGACTCAGTCCTCAAGAAGCAGAGTTTGAAGAGACCATTCCAATTGAGGCTTCAGGTTCAGAATCGACTCATATTCGTAAGAATAATCAAATTCTCAGAATTGATTCTGCCGAGCGCGCTGAGGAAACGAATCAGCCCCATCACAGTTCATCAGATGTGCCCGAACCAGACAAGGTTTCATCGAATGAGAATGAACCTCGTTCCAAAGGTGATACTTTTGGCTCGGGGATTGTCTAAAATCATTTGAGATGATTCTGCTATGAATCTGAAACGCATCTTCATAGCAGAATCTTTCATTTTGCCACTACCTCTTGTGGCTAATCAGTCTATTAGCTTTACATCAAAAACAGCGCGGTCATCATGATGGTGATACCGGTTGCTTTTGAAGTCAGCAGACTCTGCAAACGATCCAGCATATTATCGTTTGTCTCAAGTGCGACTATTTCCTGCTTTTCCACCTCTTTACGTAATTCCGCGTTCAACCATTCCAGGACTGAGATGCTCAAATTCTGAGTAGCCTCTTGTTTCTCCAAAATTTTTTGCTCAATCATAGGAGAATTGGATGGTGCTATCGTTTTCGGTAAAGAGTATTCGGGTGGGATCATTAATTGCTGCATGCTGCCCATTTCTTTCTCGGTTGATAACCGAAATCATTGGCCGATGATTTTGAACGCGGGGAAGGAAATTTCCGGCAATGAAGATTAAAAATGAAACTGTTTTCCCTTTGAGGCGAATCAGTAAAAGGGGAGTACATGTTATGTATCGGTAATCTTCGAGGGATCTACCGCATCTATTGGAAATATAATGCAGTAAATATGACTCATGAGAGAAAGATGTACCGATTATATGCGTCCTGAGTAGAAGACAGGAAGGCAGACTTTAGTGTGTCGTACGAATATTGTAGGATACGGGTCAGACCAGAAATTGTGTCGCGCGCCAAGTACAGAAATTTCGATCAACATGCCTTGAAAGATAATTTACCATGAAATATCTGCCCACGTTTTTGATTTTGAGTTCCGTAGCATTCCTTATCAATGGCTGTAGTGGTGACTCGCCCACTGAGAAACAAAAAGAAGAAGCCGCCAAGGATGTTTCCGCAATTGACTTACCCGAAAAAACGTTAGAATCGTTATTTGAAGTTGAAAAAGGTTATACGCTTCTGACACTGAAGGACTTTAAAGAGTTTCAAGGGAAAGCAGTAAAATCTGTCGAGGAGCCTACTTGGACAGAAAAAGGGGGAGTGATTTCATGCACGGGCAATCCCAAAGGTTATCTCTATTCAATAAAGAGCTATAGTAATTTCTCAGTACGTCTTGAATATCGTTTTCCGGAAACCGGCCAGAAAAATGACAATCCAAATACAGGATTCTTATTTTATATCACCGGCGAAAATCGGATCTGGCCTCAATGTCTGGAAGTGCAAGGGAAATTTGCAGAGATGGCTCATATCAAGTCCAATAGTAAAGAGATCACTCTGGAAGTGACTGACAACCAGGAAGCAAGAGAAATGGTCAGAAGACCTGTGGGAGAATGGAATAGCATTGAAGTCATATCCAAAGATGGTGCACTGACTTCGGTTTTGAACGGGACGCCGATTGCCTCATGTAAGCCGAGTGAGCTAAAGGCAGGCTACTTTGGTATTCAATCAGAGGGTGATGCAGTCGAGTTTCGAAATATCCGCATTCAGAAACTGACTGATTAGGCGTTTGGTTTGCATTGGCTTGACTGCTCATTTTAAAATAAACGGACAAATTCTGGCTTTCCTCAATACCCAACCGCGGAGTGAATATCATGCGTTTTGCCTTAATACTTACAACCTACCTGCTGGCGTTCTCCTGGCTCGTGACACCTTGTAATGCGAAAGCTGAATCAGGAAAGACCCGGATTCTGATGCTCACTCAGAGTAAAGGTTATACCCATGGTTCTGTCAAACGAAATAAAACAGAGTTAGCGCCTGCGGAAATCGCGATGGTGCAATTAGGAAAGCAGTCAGGTTTGTTTACCGTCGATTGTACGCAGGATGCGGCTGCCGATTTCACTAAAGAAAACCTGAAGAATTATGATATTGTCATTTTTTATACCACGGGCATGTTACCCATTAAAGAAGCAGACATGCAGTATTTTTTGAATGACTGGCTGAAACAAAAAGGGCACGGATTCATCGGCTTTCATTCCGCCACCGACACATATAAAACCTACCAGCCTTATTGGGACATGGTGGGTGGTTCCTTTAACGGGCATCCCTGGAATGCGAATAACACGGTAATGATTACCGTACATAATCCTGATCACCCGGCCATGAAGCCTTTTGGGAAAGAGTTTCAGTTTAAAGATGAAATCTATCAATACAAAAACTGGCAGCCCGAAAAAGTGCATGTGTTGATGAGCTTGAATATGGAGAAAAGCAATCCTAAACGTCCTTATCAAGTTCCCGTCGCCTGGGCGAAAGAGTGGGGGCAGGGCAAAGTCTTTGTTAATAATTTAGGACACAATCCACAAACATGGACGAATCCAGCATTTCAAAAATCAGTGATCGGAGCCATCAAATGGATTAGAGGCGACGCTCCCGCGGCTGTTCCCGTGAATCCTGAGCTTTCCAAAAAGGAAGATGCAAAAGCGGCTGCCGCAACGAAAGCGGCTACGAAATAATCGCATCATTCAAAGCAGGTAGAAGTTTAGGAAAAATTCATGGCGAAAGTGATTGTGGTAACCGGAGTGACTCAGGGGCTGGGTCGCGCCATGGTTGATGGTTTGATTGAAGCGGGGCACACTGTCATAGGATGTGGACGTTCTAGGGAACGGATCGATGAATTGTCAAAGCAGTATGGTTCACCTCATCAATTTTCGGTCGTTAATATTGCAGATAACAATGCCGTAGGCTCTTGGGCTAAAAGCACACTTGATCAATTTGGCCCTCCCGATCTACTCATTAATAATGCCGCTCTGATCAACGAAAATGCACCGCTCTGGGAAGTTCCCACAGAAGACTTTGATGCTGTAATCGATGTGAATATTAAAGGCCCTACCAACACAATTCGCCATTTTTTACCTGCGATGATCGAACGTCAAACAGGAGTGATCGTGAATTTCAGCTCTGGTTGGGGACGTTCCGCTTCTGCAGAAGTCGCCGCCTATTGTGCGACAAAATGGGCTGTGGAAGGTTTAACGCTTTCACTCGCGCAGGAATTACCCCGTGGCATGGCAGCGATTCCTCTCAACCCGGGGGTTATCAATACATCCATGTTACAAAGCTGCTTCGGTTCTCAGGCCGCACATTATCCTACGGCCGGAGAGTGGGCAGAAACTGCGGTTCCCTTTCTACTGAGTCTTTCTGCAAAACATAACGGACAACAGTTGACAGTTCCCGTTTAGAAAGATTCATTCTGGCCACTTCCAATTTACGAGTTTATTTTCGCTGGTTGGAAATTCGCTTCTATTTAGATTAAAATCAAGGCAGATTTCATTTTCACCTAAGATCGACAACCAAATTCCCTCCCCGTAAAGTAATCAAATATGGCCAAATATTTTAAGTATAAAACTCCCAATGACGTTGTTGCAGATTCTGAACGCCTGGGTTGCCCGATTCAGATGTCGGATCACTTTGATGTGTTGTACCAACCGATACAGATTGGTCACCTGGAAGCTAAGAGCCGTTTGGGAATTCAGCCGATGGAAGGCTGCGATGGAACAACTGACGGCTTTCCTGATGAGTTAACATACCGTCGGTACCGAAGATTTGGAGCAGGAGGGGCATCATTGATCTGGGGAGAAGCGACGGCAATCGGTCCCGAAGCACGAATGAACCCCCGCCAGTTAATGATCAATGATCGGACGGCTTCTGCATTAGAGCGGATGCTGGCCGGATGTCGCGAATCACATCAGGAAGTTTTTGGCTCAGACGCAGGGCTCGTGATCGGACTGCAACTGACGCATTCGGGTCGGTTCAGTTTTGAAAAACCGCTAGTGGCCACCCGCGACGCTGTGCTTGACCCGCGTACGATTGATAAAGCGACCGGGTGCCCTATCGACGAGAGTTATCCGATTCTCACCGACGATGATCTGAAGCGAATTGAAGACCAGTATGTTGCTGCTGCCAAACTGGCGGAATCAATTGGAGTCGCGTTTGTCGATATCAAGCAATGCCATCGTTATCTCTTATCAGAATTATTGGCATCCAAAAATCGTCCTGGAGAATATGGCGGTTCTTTGGAAAACCGGACCCGGTTGGTGCGGAATGTCGTTCAGCGCATCAAAGAAGAGTGCCCTCAATTGGTCATCGCGACTCGCATGAATGGCTACGATGGTATTCCCTATCAGGGGGCCGGTGACGATTTTATTGGAGAACCTTACCCTCACGAACTACCCTTACAGACGGCCTTTGGTACGGATCCGCATGACCATTTAAAAGAAGATCTTTCAGAACCCATCGAAGTGGCGAAGCGACTACGTGAGTGGGGCGTGAGCATGATCAATATTTCCAATGGCAATCCGTATGCGAATCCGCACATTGTTCGTCCCGCCGAATTCCCTCCGACGGATGGCTATCATGCGCCAGAACATCCACTCATCGGTGTTGCCAGACATTTTCGGATTGCCTCGCAAATTCAAGCAGCAGTTCCCGATATTCCTGTAGTGGGGAGTGGCTACAGTTGGTTGCAGGACTTTGCAATGCATGCCGCCGCTGCCAACGTGGAGCAGGGAAAGATTTCTATTGTCGGCATGGGACGTGCGACGCTTTCTCAACCCGAGTTTGCCAAAGTCTTACGGGATGAAGGCAAGCTCAATCGGAAAACCGTCTGCCGGACATTCTCTTATTGTACGAACCTCATGCGGACGAAAGACCATCCCTTGGGGCAGTATGCCACTGGATGTCCTCCGTTTGATAAAGAGGTTTATGATCCACTTTGGAAAGAAGCAAAAGTCAAGTTGGAAGAAAAAAAGAAAGCGTCGTCCGAGTAATCAGGCGGCTTGTTGCAGAGGAACTTCCTCGCTCTGTTCATCCGAGATGACTTCTTCTACGAGACCGGCATAATCTTTTGCGCCCGGACAATTTTTGGAATAATCAAATACCGATTGTCCAAAGCTGGGAGCTTCCGCCAGCTTGATGTTTCGACGAATGCGACTCTGGAATACTTTGGCTGAAGCCCATGGTGCCTCGGGATCACTTTCGCTTAAAAAAGCGGATAAGTCATCTGTAACGTCGGCTGCCAGTCGCGTTCCTGTTTCATACAGACATAAGACAACACCCGAGACTCTTAGTTCGCGGTTCAGACGACGGCGGACCAATGCAGTTGTTTCCAACAGTTTGGACAAACCCTGCAGCGCGAAAAAGTGAGGCTGCAGAGGGATGATGACTTCCGTAGCCGCCGTTAATGAATTGATTGTCAACACACCCAGGGATGGGGGACAGTCCATAATCAGATAATCAAACGGTTCGGTTTCCGCCATCTTATGAATGGCATCGCGTAACACAATTTCCCGATTCTCGGCATCAACCAACTCCAGTTCCGTCGCTGCGAGATCCAGCGTCGCGGGAACGACCCATAAATTTTTCGCAACCAGCTGCCGGGTTTCGGCCAGTGTTTTAAAACCGGAAAAAACATCGTAAGCTGTCGGGACATTTCCCATGGGTTCGATTCCCAGGTGCAAAGAGGCATGTCCCTGTGGGTCCAGGTCGACCAGACAAACTTTTTTGCCTTGCATCGCCAGTCCGGCAGCCATGTTCACGCTTGTCGTTGTTTTGCCAACGCCCCCTTTTTGGTTCATAATCGCAATGATACGCATCGGGAGTCCCTTCCCTCTTTCTCTTATGTAAATTGGATCATATTTTTAGTCCAAACGTTTTTATAGAAACACCTTACGTCATTCGTGATTCAGGTGGAAAACGTTGGATTTGAGTTTAGTTTCGCCTTAAGGTGGGGAAGTATATCGGGAAATGGCTTTTAAGGAAACACGAATCGCAGGGCTCAAATCTTGGATCGTTCTGGTACATTTCAAATGTTTTTACCTCCTTTGTTTCTATGACTTTCGCCGCATGACACAATCCATTTCAATCAGAAACAGCGAATCATGATCTCGTGAGACAGGAAAGAGCCCCGTCAATTCAAAGCCTTTCTCTCGAAACGCAGTCATCGATTCAATGTAGTCCGGCATCTCCTCATACAAAGGGAGAATGGCTATTTCTGATTGGAGTGCCGCAATCTGCTCGATAGATTTTTCTGCTCCCTTAAAAACTTCCTGATCAAAACCCTGTGTATCCATTTTCAAATAAATCTGGTGATTGGTTCCGGAACATTTGGAAATCACTTCTTCAAAAACGTCGTCCAGTTTTTTGACTTCGACGGTTTCTTTTTGATCAATCTGAACCTGTTCGCTCCGCACCTCCTTGGCATATTCATTGGGATTCAGAAACGACGCAAACACAGACGAACTCGTAAAATTTATTTCCGTCGTTTCAGACACAGAACCCAGGGCACAATTGTAAGTGTGCCACTTCACATCTCCCGCGCTACTTTGCAATAATTCCTGGTACGCTTCTTTCAAGGGTTCGAACGAAATGATATCGCCTGTAAACCCCATCTCGCGGAGCAGACATCCATATTGCCCGCGGTTGGCACCCACATCCAAAACGATGTTGATGTTCAATTTCTCAAATAAAAACTTTAAGTGTGACTCAAGCGTGGGGTGGTTTCTTTGGATATGAATCAAGTCATATCCGAATAGTTGCGGAATCCTGCGATGTAGTCTCATGATTAATCCTTAATCATTTTCGGTTACTGATGAACCTGATCTCTTCTTAAGATCAAATCGTATTGTGATCGCAAACTCAATTTAGATGATTACTATGAGCTATGCAATAAATGTTCGCTCTCTGTTTTTGTTGAACTCTCCTCTAAACGCTGCAAGATGTAGAGCACATGTTGGGCTCTTAAGTTGGCGAGCCATGCTTTTTCAACCGCACGATGATTGATGATTGGAATTTCCTGCAAGATCTCGATTCCCAATAATCGCATCAGATCCTGAAAGTCATGCATCGACATTAAATGCAGGTTGGGTGTGTTATACCATTCGTATGGTAAAACTTCAGTCACCGGCGCACGCCCCTGCTTGAGAACCTGAAGACGTATCCGCCAGTTTCCAAAATTGGGAACCACCACTAAAGCCTGTTTCGCGACACGGACCATTTCTTCCAATAACTGTTTCGGATGCAGCACCTGTTGGAGCGTCTGACTCAGCACAACATAATCAAAAGCGCCATCAGGAATATCCTGCAAGCCTTCGTCCAGGTCTGCCTGAAGCACGGGGACACCGCGGGCAATGGAAGCGTGGTGTTGTGTGATATCAATTTCAATTCCCAGCACAGAAGCATCTCGTTCATCACGTAACCGCGCCAGCAGACGACCATCGCCGCAGCCCAGGTCTAATACGCGACTTCCCGGTTGAATTTGTTCAAGTAGCAGTTTATCCGTCACTTCCAGCGACGGGTCCTGCATACAATATCGATGTTGTGCACACATAGTCAATTTTCCGCGTCAATCATTGGTAGCGAAGTGCCTTCAGCTACCTTTGCTCATGATTTTTTGGCACTCTCCGCTAAACGAGTTTGATAAGCTTGTTCCAGAAAAGGCGTAATCATTTTTTGTAACTGTTTAATTTCAATCAAAAAAGAATCGTGTCCGAACGGGCTTTTTAATTCAATGAATGAAACATGTTTGCCACATTCAATTAACGCTCTCACCAACTCTTTACTTTGGGTCGTAGTAAACAGCCAGTCCGAATCGTAGGAAGCGATCAAAAACCGGGCATCCGTTTTTCCGAGTGCCTTGGTCAATGAACCATATTGAGAAGCGAGATCAAAATAGTCCATTGCTTTCGTAAGATAAAGATAGCTGTTGGCGTCAAAACGTTCAACAAATCGTTTTCCCTGATAATGCAAATAGCTTTCGACCTGAAATTCGACTTCTGGCAGCATCTCGTACTGAAAGGTATCCTGATCCTGTAAACGTCTGCCGAACTTCATTTCAATCGATTGATCAGAAAGGTAAGTAATGTGCGCAATCATGCGTGCGAGTGCCAATCCATAACGGGGGCCGGCTCCTTTTTCATACTTACCCTCCTTGTACTCAGGGTCTGTTTTGATGGCCCGCCTGCCCACCGCATTAAAGGCAATTCCCTGTGCCGAAAGTTGAGCGGCGGTCGCCAGACAGATCGCCCCTCGAATTTGGTCTGGAAATCGAGCCGCCCAGTCCAATACCTGCATCCCTCCCAGGCTGCCTCCAATCACAGCCAGTAACTGGTCAATCCCCAGATGTTTTGTAAGTGCCGAATGAACTTCCACAATATCACCGACCGTAATAAATGGAAAATCGAGTCGATAGGAATGATCGGTTTCCGGATTTTTGCTTTCGGGACCGGTCGTCCCCTGACAGCCTCCCAGCACATTCGCACAAATCACAAAGTATTTATTAGTATCAAGAGCCCTTCCCGGGCCAATTAAATCGTCCCACCAACCGGGCTTCGCTTTTTCGTCGTCCTGTTCGTAGTAACCGGCGGCGTGCGCATCGCCCGTGAGTGCATGGCAAATAAAGATGGCATTATCTTTCGCGGGCGTCAATTCGCCATACGTTTCATAGGCCACCTGAATCGGTCCCAGTTCTCCTCCTCCTGCCAGTTTTAAACTATGAGGTGGTTCAAATAGAGTTGCCAATTGGGTCTGAACAAAACCAACACCCGAGTGTTGGCGAATTTCAGAAATTTCCTGTTGTGTAGCCATAGAAAAATTACGTTTCCGGTTTCCTGCAAAATAGACAATAGTCGCTTCGTTGTTAAATCAGTATACCGAACCTCCTTCTGAATTTCGATACGTGGCCGCTGCGTTACCTGCTGACCTTGCTATTTTAGAACAGAAGTCACCTCAAATTCATTCATTGGCACGGATTATTACAGGCTCAATGTTCCCTTTCGTCATCGAGTTTACTGGGTCAATTCCAGAAAACGGTCCACCCGGCGGTCAATGATATCGATGCTCTTGTTCCAGAACTCAGCTTCTCCCAGGTGATAACCAAATGTATTGGCGACTGCCTCCTCAGTGAGCTGACAGCCGGTTGCAATCAGGAGTTCGCGGTATTTGTCAGCAAATTCGGTCTGATCAGAAAAGGTATCTGACAGGGCATAAACTCCCAGCGACAACAGGTAACCAAAGGTGTAAGGGAAATTGTAAAACGGTAATTCGCTGATATAGAAATGCAGTTTGGAAACCCAGAATAGAGGATTCCAGCCTTTGTCATCCAATGAATTCAGGTAGGCTTCCTTTTGCGCCTCTAACATCAATTCGGAAAAACGCTCTGATGTCAATTCGCCATCCAGACGTTCCTTGTGAAGTCGATCTTCAAACAGAAACCGCGTATGAATATTCAGCATGAAAGCAACGGAGTCTCCCAGCATTCCATCCAGAATCTGCAATTCTTCTTCTCTGGTCTGAGCAGCACTCAAGCGTTGCTCGCCCAGAACGGCTTCGGCAAACGTCGAAGCGGTCTCCGCCAGATTCATGGGATAGTCACTAAGTACGAATGGCTCATCCTTTAAGACATACGAATGGTAAGCATGCCCCAATTCATGAGCGAGCGTTGACATGCTGTCGGCAGAGTTGGTGTAGGTCATAAAAATACGTGATTGTTTTTGAACCGGGAATCCCGTGCAAAATCCGCCTTGACGTTTTCCGGGGCGATTCTCGACTTCAATCCAACGTTCGCGAAGCGCCTTTTCTGAAAACTGACTCAGATCGGGGCTGAATTTTTCAAAGGAGTTCACAACCAACTCGCAGGCACGGTCATATGGGAGTTCCGCAGATTCCCCCCCGCTAAGAGGTAGTGGCGCATTCACATCGTACCAGCAGAGTTTGGAAAGGCCGAGAAGCTCTGCTTTCTTATCCAGGTAACTCACCAGTTTTTGTTTACGTTCTGTGATTACCGACCACATGGTATCGAGGGTGGCACGTTCCATTCGATTGTAAATCAAAGGAGCATCCAGATGGTCGTTCACCGGCAGGTGTTTGTAAGTCGTCAGTCGAGTTCCCGCGAGATGATTCAAAGCATCGGCACAGGAGTCAGCGATGGTGGCCCAGGCTTTGTTCGCTGCATAAAAATTATTCTCACGAATTGCTCTTTGTGGCGAATCGAATTGAATCTGACCGGGTGAGCGGTCTACCAGTTCTCCTTTTTCCATCACACGGATCTTGAGTTCTCCCGACAGCCGATCATAGAGCCGTCCCCAGGCATGCAATCCATCGACAGCTAGTTCAGAAGCGAGAATTTCCTGATCTTTAGGTAATCGTAATTTGGCATTTCGTTTGGAATCTTCCAGAAAGAAATGAATCTCTTGCAGACGACTGTCGGCATGAGCAAATTGCTGTAAGACCTCATCGGTAACATCGCGCAATGTCAGTTGTAGTTGTGTTTCAATGTTCTCCCGCAAGGGACGAATGCTGGCCAGCCGAGCCATCAACACTTGAAAATGTTTGTTGTAGGCGTCTTCGGCACAATGGCATTCCAGGAACGCAAAGAGTCCCGATAAGTCTGCGGTCGCCGCTTGATAGTCTGTCAGAAAATCCCCCCAGACGGCCGCACTCGCTTCGGAAGCGGTCACCTCAGGTAATGCTTCGACCCGTTCGATCAGACTTTCCAGGGAAACCTTCATCTGATCCAGACAGTTTTCAAAGTCTGAGTGATCCGGATGAGGATACAGGGAATCGAGTTCCCAGGTCAGAGGATAAGCGGCTACTTCAGTCATCGTCGTCGATCCCGTTTAGAAAATATGGGGTAATGATTCACAAGTTTAAAATTAAGAGCACCTTGAATTAAGGGCGTTTCGAATGTGAAGAAATGTGTGTTAAGCCTCACATTATCGCAGAACGACACTAAACTGTCGAGCGGCCGGAAAAAACACATTCCAATTTTAAAGCGATACTCCACACCACTCCGTGAGCGGTACGGCGCTAGCCGCCGGTACCATGTTTTTTGTATTTGACAGAGACACATCTCTTCACTGATCAGCGCGCATAACCGATGATAATTCAGATCTTGACACGGTCGCGTCGTTGTTGAAACTCCCTGTTCTGCGTCGCGCGCGCGAGGGACATTTTTTCGATGGTTGAACACCGCGCACCACTTCAATTTATGCATGCGAAAATTGATCGTTTTTTCCACATTTTCACCTGAAGTACCAGAACCAGTTCCCAATGTCTCGTAGAGAGCCACTCCTTTTGAACACGTTTTCCACACCCACAAGGGAAACCAAACCATAATTTCTTACCACTTCCGAGACATTAAGGCGCATAAGTTTCTCTTGATCCTCCCACGCCCTTCCACATGATAGAAGACAGCCAGAACAACCAAGGCAATGCAAACACAGAGAAACAGAATCTGAGAAAACAAAGGCATTACAACCCTCAAAAAAACAGAGCACAAACAGAAGCAACCCGACACCAGAACCGCTCCAGAATTCGCCTGCGAATTAGCAATGGGGCAAACCAGGAATCTTTCGTTCTATCTAAGGCCGAACAATTTTACCGGATGCAACCGCAGCACCGTAGATGAAAAGAGAGCACTTCTGCACAAGGGGAGTTGCGCTGTAGAATGGTTATCTGATTCGAATCACGACTCTGCCAAAATGGCTTGGAAAGAAAAGATAAGTCTTACAAGGAGATTTTAAATGGTTTTTTTGAAGATATTTAAAAATAAAGAGGTATTTTTTCTTGTCCCTTTTATAAAAAGCCCTCACGGAGCGAGTATGGCCAGAGGAAAGATGGAGATCTATTCATATGAGTCACTTAAAAAAAATGGAGGAAACAGAATTGTTGAAATCGTTAAAGAATTCGATACGAGTGAAAACACTGAGCCCTCAGAGTTGTATAACACTATGGATGTAAAGGCCAGAAATAAGTTCTTACGAGAATCCACTATGTTAACTATTGTGGGAAAGAAAGGTAGCGACTCTATTAAGTTTGCTACAGAGGATAACGAAAGGTCAGAACCGTTACCGCTTGATGAGCCTGAAAAAATCGTTTTGAATGTTTTGGAATATTTCAATAATGAGGGACATTAAAGAGTTCAGGTTCAATGCTGTTCGGCCCGGTAGTTGCTCTGGCTGACCCCTTTTTTATAGCCGATCCATTACGTACGTCCGATCCGCTCCGATAGCCCGATCCATGACTACCCGTTCGTCGTATTCTCCCCCCCGGCGGGTGTGACGTCTATTCGTGTGGGAACGTGACGGTCGACTTCAAAGTGCGTGTGCAGCGTCCAGTTCATCAGGTTGGAATGACTAGACTGGGTCTCAAGAAACGAAGCCAGGGGGATGCGGGGTAATGCGGCAATCACGGTTCCGTCAACCAGTTTCAGCGTATGCTTGATATCTTGTAGTCGTCTGCCTTACTTCACGCTGCGCCGATTTATCTGAGAGCGATTGTTCGCATTACCACTCCGCAGATTTTATAATCATTAAAACCCCCGATCTAAAAATCAGACGCCGAGAGCAACTGCCGAACCGAACAGTATTGAACCAGACCCTTATATTCTTTTCGTGTGATCCTGGTGATCTCTGGTGCGAAATTAATTGGCAATCTTCAAAAAGTTATGGCACTTGCGAAGCCATCGTCTGATGTCTCAAAGTCAGAAATTTCTGAGACGACGAAATACTGTTTCCCATAAATAAAGAGTAGTAAACAGGTTGTGTTTCGATATCCGGTGAGCTGGGGATTTTGATCGACCCTTTTATACTCCTGGCGGCACGTTCTTTGCATTACTGTGTGCTGGAACATGGTGCTCTGTCCCTCTCCAGTGGAAGACCTCTAGACGAGCCTTTACGTTGAACGTCCTCTTACTTGATATCATCCAATACTACATTAACTCAGCACAAGAACTGAGTTACTTATTGAAAACCAATTCCTTGTGCTATACCAAAGGGCTCCTTTTACTTTCCTGGAAACGGCGATTCAGAAAGTGGGGCACGAGCCAGATCCTTTTTGTTGGCTACTCCCTTTTATTTCAGGAGCTTATGGTCATTTGAGAATATCGTGTCGAATAAGTGGCTTAATCATTATTTAATAAATATTTAAAAATAGTATACTATTTCCTACTAATACGTTAGAACTGAAATATAATATTAATCAGTGTTTATGAGTATCCTTCCCATTATCATCACTACAAAATCATCACTACAAAACAATTGCATCATACTTATCAGCTTTCACATTTTCAGATCCTGTGAATTTATTTCTAATCCTATTAATTTAAAGAGGGAGTTATTTGATGTCGAGGAACATATACAGCAAGAAGGGTTTTACTCTGATAGAACTGCTCGTTGTGATTGCGATTATAGCCATTTTAATCGCGTTGCTGCTTCCTGCCGTGCAGCAGGCGCGCGAAGCGGCTCGCCGTTCTACCTGTAAGAATAACATGAAGCAGCTTGGTCTGGCTCTGCACAATTATCACGACGCGCACACCAAGTTTCCCTACTCAAGTGCCAACAATGCCATGGTCTGGACGCAGGCCGGAGATCCGATCCTGAATACATCCGGCTGGACACTACTTCTGCCTTATCTGGAACAGTCTGCGCTCTACAATCAGTTCAACTTCACCGCCGCCCAACGCGATAGTACGTTCAGTGGGTGGTCTTCGACCAGTGCGGGAACAGTGATGGGAGCGTCTGCGGACATTACCGCTAATATGGAACTGACGAAAAAGGTCATCGCCGTTTTCAATTGTCCGAGCGATGATAACAATCAGACCTACAATTCCGCGACTTCCTACTACGGCTGTGGTATCTCGGGAAGTGCCATGACCAACTATGGGTTCAGTGTCAGCTCCGGCACAGGGCCCTGGAGGTTGTGGAGTAATGAAGGAATTACCACGAGAGCTCTCTTTGGGGAGAATTCCAATTCCGATATTTCGAAGATCAAGGATGGCACCAGTAATACCGTCATGGTGTGCGAAACGACTCGTCAGGTGCGAGATGGAACCGGTAACTACTGGGGATGTAGCGTCTACGCGGGAAATGGCGTCAACCTGGCCCACGGCCGGGGAATCAATTACTGGCTCTGTTGTTCCTGGACTCCTCCGATGACGGAACGGCCCGGCGTACTGGGATCTTACAGTATGCCCGGAAGTGCCCATGTCGGAGGTTGTATGATCCTGCTCGCGGATGGTGCTGTGCGATTTATCAGCGAGAACATCGATTCCACTATCCGCACCAATCTCTCCAGAATCAAAGACGGTCAGGTAATTGGCGAGTTCTGATCTGGGAAATTGTTTGTCGGGAAGTTTCAACGCTCACGGATAAGGAAACCCGTGAGCGGAGGACTCTTCTTCTCTTAATCAATCCTGCTTCTTCAATCTCTGGTGGATATACATGAGTGCTGGCTTAGATACGACTCGTAAATTGACTCGACGATTTGCAATACCTTTCGCGGTTATGCTTGCTTCTCTTTCCGGTTGTGGGGGTTCGAATTCCGGTCCCGACATTGAAATGATTCCTGTTTCGGGATTCGTGGCGATGGATGGTCAACCACTCGTCGGCGCGATGGTGGAATTTCATCCCACAGGCAACACGAAAGGGAACGGCGGATTTGGCCTGACCGATGAAGCAGGCAAGTTTACTTTGTCTGACTATCATTCGAATCCGGGGTGCCCTCCAGGGGAGTACGGTGTGACCTTCTCGAAGATCACGCAACCGGACGGGTCTCCGGTGCCTCCGAATACCCAGCGAGGTCAGGTCGAGATGAAAGAGCAGATTCCCCCTGCCTATAACCTGTTCAAGCCTCATGCGATCATCCAGGGAGCCACAGTCAAGGCGCCGGATTCGAAATTCGAGTTTGAGCTCGACTCAAAATTCAAGCCCCCGCGTTCGTTTTTTCAAAACTGATCATCGATTCTCAAGGTGTGTTTGATCATAAAAGAATAGATAAAGGGGGCATGTCCCACTAGTAAAAGAGGCATGCCCCCTTTTTATCGCTACCCACTTGGTAAAGATGGGCCCCTATTTTCTGCGCTCTGGATATCCATGCGATTATCCGCCTCACGCTTTTCGATTGTTCTCATTTTTTGTAAGGTATGATTCTTAACTTCAAAGTGAACTCACCAGTTCAGTTGATATGCAATTATATTTTACAATCTGCCTCTCACAACTAAAGTGAGCGGCACTAGCCGTCGGTATTGTGTTTACCGGTGGCTAGCGCCATTCCGCTCAGAAAAAATCAACCCACTTGTTTGAGATGAATCATGTCAGAAAACGCGCCTGCTCCTGACCCTGAACAGGGTGATATCGTCGCTCCTACTCCACGGCGTTCGACCTGGTCCGAAATGAAGACCAGCGAAGACTGGTGGGCCATCTGGATTGGCGGGCTCTTACTGCTGATCTGTTTTCTGGCGTTTTATCTTAACCTGCCGAACAATTTTTCCGAGCAACTCGCAGAAGCAAAGACTGCTGGCGAAAAGCCGAGCGTACATAGTCCACTCAAGCCCTGGTTAGCAAAACCAGGTTCATGGACTCAAAACCCGATCAGTTCGATATTTCCACCTGAAAAGAGAAACCTGCTCATTCCGTTATGCGCTGTTTTTTTCATAAGCCTGTGTGCTTTCTCATTGGGTATTAAAGCAATGGGGCACTCTGTTACAAAGTTCGCTGTCGGATTCGTCGGCGTGTTTTTGTTGGCAACGCTGGCATATATCCTCACAGGGCAAGTTGTAGCCAAAAGGTACAATCTGGAGTATGCACTTTGGGCACTGATGATCGGTTTGGTGATCAGCAATACGATTGGTACTCCCGAGTGGATGAAGCCCGCACTGAAAACAGAATTTTATATTAAAACAGGTCTTGTCATTATGGGGGCCAGTGTGCTCTTCAGTCGGCTGTTAATCCTGGGACTGCCGGGAATTTGTATCGCCTGGATTGTAACCCCTGTCGTGCTCATCAGTACTTATGCTTTTGGACAGAAGATTCTCAAACTGGAATCGAAATCGCTGAACATGGTTATTTCGGCTGATATGTCCGTGTGTGGTGTCTCCGCCGCGATTGCCACAGCCGCATCTTGTAAAGCGAAAAAGGAAGAGCTGTCGTTTGCGATTGGCCTCTCGTTAAGTTTCACTGTCATCATGATGATTGTGATGCCCGCTCTGATTAAAGTGTTGGGGATTGGTCCCATCCTGGGAGGCGCCTGGATGGGAGGCACAATCGATTCCACCGGCGCGGTGGCTGCCTCAGGAGCTATATTGGGGGAACAAGCCGAACAGGTGGCAATTACGATCAAAATGATTCAAAATATTCTCATTGGTGTCACCGCGTTCGGAGTCGCCGTGTACTGGGTCACTCGTGTGGAAGGTAAGGAATCAAAAATCAAGCCCGATGCCTGGGAAATCTGGTATCGATTCCCCAAATTCGTACTTGGATTTGTGCTTGCCTCTTCTGTCTTCTCGCTTATGTATGTTTACATGCAGGGCGGCGACATCATTGTTCCCACAATGGTGAAAGAATCATCGAAGGTTTTCCGAGGCTGGTTCTTCTGTCTGGCGTTTATCAGTATCGGTCTCGAAACCAACTTCCGAGAACTGACGAAATTCCTGAAAGGAGGCAAGCCGTTGATCCTCTATGTTTGCGGTCAATCTCTCAACCTGATCCTGACACTGCTGATGGCATGGCTGATGTTCTCGGTCTTCTACAAAGACGCCATTAATGAGCTGTTTAATAAGTAGCGAGCTCCACCACTGGTACTTTAAAGCTGACTACTGCCGGATTTTCATGTCATACAGTACGAGTCGTATCAGATAGAATACTGAGTTGTCAAATTGCAAGGTTTCTTTCAGGTACGCGTCCGAAAATAGTATCTGAGGATTTAATATCTTTTAGTCAGCGTACATGCAATGTTTTTATTGCATTCTATTTGTGCGGAGTTCCAGATGAATCTCTCAATACTAGATAGCGGTAACCCCTATTGCATAAACCCGTTTGCAGCATTGGCTGACCTTCGAAACCAGCTTGATCCACTTTTGCGCATTATTGTCTCGACTATGGTCAATTTTGGAAAGTTGAGAGTTCAGATCTCAAGTCAATCGGACCAAACAGGGCTCATTTGGGGAAACCAAATAGTGCTCATTCAGAACTGGATTTTAGTCTTTTCTAAAAAACATCGCCAAACAAGAGGGTTTTGTAGTGATAGAATCAACAGGAAGAAATTGATGCACCAGCATGAATTTTTTCGCTCGCGCGCGCGACGCAGATCACAGAGTTTCGCGAAGGTCGCGATGACGTCAAGCTAAACTTTCAGCACCTATAAAAGAACGAGATCATTGGTGAAACAATTCCCAAAAATGTCAAGTGAACTTGAGGGCCTGATAACTTTTTGTGTCGCAATGAACAATGTGCATCACTAACAAAAAAACCTCGGCGATATTCACCGAGGTTTTGAACTATGACTTTTTTAAGGATCATGCCTGTTGCATTAACCAGACCAACAACCCTTTCGCCAGATGCTTTCGATTTTCGGCTTGCTGGAAGACAATACTTTGTCGACTATCGAGGACCTCATCGGTGACTTCGAGTCCCCGCTTCGCAGGCAGGCAATGCATAAATTTACAATTAGATCCCGCGGCTGTCATGAGCTTGGAATTGACCTGATAATCAGCAAAAATTTTCTTGCGTTTTTCCGTTTCTGCTTCCTGTCCCATGCTGGCCCAGACATCGGTGTAAATCACGTTTGCTTCTGCAACCGCTTTTTGCGGATCGGGCTCCAGTTCCAGCTTGGCGTCTGGGATGTTTGCTTTCAAGGAAGCCACGAAATCTGAAGATAACTCAAAGCCTTCCGGCGAAGAGACCACAAACGGAACTCCTAACTTGGCACAACAGTTGGCGAGTGAATAGGCCACGTTATTACCATCACCCACATACGCCAGTTTCTG
Source organism: Gimesia aquarii (assembly GCF_007748175.1). Taxonomy (NCBI): domain Bacteria; kingdom Pseudomonadati; phylum Planctomycetota; class Planctomycetia; order Planctomycetales; family Planctomycetaceae; genus Gimesia; species Gimesia aquarii. The sequence goes on along the minus strand of NZ_CP037422.1, from coordinate 1,594,818 downwards.
CTGTGATACATCGCCGGCGATTTCCTGCATCGTAAACAGATCGGTCAATGCCTGACAGGGATGACTTAGATCGGAGAGTGCGTTGATTACTGAAGCGTTCGAGTTTTTAGCGAACTGTTCTATGAGTTCGTGCGAGAAGGTTCTCAGTGTGATCACATCAGAATAGCCGCCAATCACCCGGGCGACATCTTCAATCGATTCACGTCCATCCAGGCCCGCCTCTTTGCAGGTAAAGAAGCTCGCGCCCCCTCCCAGTTCCCACATGGCTGATTCAAAACTGAGCCTTGTTCTCAGCGAGGGTTTTTCGAATACCTGAGTCATTGTATGGCCCTGTAATAACTGTGGGCGTTCTCCTGATTTTTGTTTCTCTTTTAATTCCTGAACGAGGGCAAATATTTCGAGGATTTCAGACGATTCCAAGTCGTGCAAGGTAATTAAATGTCTCATTGGATATCTCAATCAATGATATGTTAAAAACAGGAATTCCTGTTCGCTTCTTGAAATAAGATTCGAACAGGAATATGTGAATAGCTCAAATTGTCTTGATGAAACGCCCCGTCAGCCTTATGCTTCTTCAGCCATTTCCCGCAACACGGTCGCGATGATCTCACAGCCTTCTTCGACCTGTTCCAAAGTCACATTCAAAGGCGGCAATAAACGGACAACGGTATCATGCGTCGAATTGATCAGTAATCCACGGTCCATACATTTTCCAACAGCAGGACCAGAAGGAATGTTCAAATCGATACCCACCATCATACCGCGGACTCGTACTTCACGAATAATCGGCAGCTCATTCTGGAGTTGGCCGAAGAATTGCTGAAATTGCTGTGACATACTTTGACAATTGTCCAACAGGTTTTGCTCTTCGATCATTTGGCCGGTGGCCAAGCCTGCTGCCATCGCCAGCGGATTCCCGCCAAACGTGCTGGCATGCATTCCGGGGCGTAAGCTGGGGGCAACTTCTTCATTCGCGATTACGGCTCCCGCTGCGACTCCCGCTGCGATGCCTTTAGCCATGGTCATGATGTCGGGCTGAACACCCCACTGCTGATATCCGAACCAGGTTCCGGTGCGTCCCATGCTGGTTTGTACTTCATCAAAGATCAGCAGACAGTTGGCTTCATCTGCCACCTTTCGAAGACCGGCCAGATAACCTTCATCTGGAATGTTAACGCCGCCCTCACCCTGTATCGGTTCTACCATGATGGCACATGTTTCATCGTCCACCAGACTGGCAATCGCTTCCAGATCATTAAACGGTGCATATCGAAAGCCGGCAACTAAGGGGCCCAATCCATCATGATATTTGGGCTGGGCTGTGGCCGTGACTGCGGCAAACGTTCGACCGTGAAACCCATTTTCGCAGGTAATGATTTTGGGACGTTTGCCATCGAAATGTAATCGAGCCAGTTTAATAGCGCCTTCGACGGCTTCCGCACCACTGTTACAGAAGAAGGCTTTACCGAAACTTCGCGTGCAGAGAAATTCGGCGAATCTTCCTTGTGCTTCGGTGTACCAGGTATTGGGTACGTGAATCAAACGAGAAACCTGATCTTGAATGGCAGAGACCACCGGCTCGGGAGAATAGCCCAGTATATTACACCCCCATCCGGGAAACAGATCGAGATAGCGTTTCCCCTCGGCGTCCCAAACGTAGCTGCCTTCGCCGCGCACCAGGCTGATCGGATAACGACCATAATTGGGAATGACATATTTCTCGAATAGGGCAATCGTGTCCTGACTGCTGGCATTTCCCGTTAATTGCACTGATACACCTCGTCTAGTTAAAACAACCGTAAAACTACATTATCGGATTCTTGGAAAGGAATTGTGACACTATTTCTCAAACGGATGTTCGAAAAAATAGCAAACTTTTTCGTAAATCGCGAAGACCGCACTCGTTTAGATCTTAAGAGACGATCTGAAACCCATCAAAAAGAAGTCGAAGATTATAGCAAAAAGCGATGTTTTCCACATCAATTTCAACAAAAGAATCCGGTTCCTCACCAAATTTTCATCTAATTAGATTGCATCAACTGAGCCACTTCTTTTGCAAAATAGGTCAAAATGCCATCTGCGCCAGCTCTTTTGAAGCAGAGCAGGCTTTCGAGCATACAGTGTTCACGATCCAGCCAACCGTTTTGAGCTGCTGCGGAAATCATGGCATATTCGCCACTTACCTGATAAGCAAACGTGGGGACTTCAAACTCAGCTTTGACGCGACGAACAATATCTAAATAAGGCATTCCCGGTTTGACCATCACCATATCGGCTCCCTCACTGATATCCAGACCGACTTCACGCATTGCTTCTTCGCTATTGGCGGGATTCATCTGATAGGTTCGTTTGTCGCCTGTTCCCAGGTTTGCTCCCGAACCCACGGCATCGCGGAATGGACCATAAAAGGCAGATGCATATTTGGCTGCGTATGCCATAATTTGTACATTTTGAAAACCAGCTTCATCCAAGGCTTCACGGATCACACCAACACGGCCATCCATCATGTCCGAGGGGGCGATAATATCACAACCTGCTTCTGCTTGAACGACCGACTGCCGACATAAGACATCCAGTGTCTCATCGTTGACAACATATCCTTCTTTGACCAGACCATCCTGACCATGACTGGTATAAGGATCCAGGGCAACATCGCAGAGAATTCCCAGATTCAAGTTCTCTGCCTTTAATGCACGTACAGCACGACAAACCAGATTTTCTGAATTATAGGCTTCTTCACCACCCTCGGTCTTCTTAGCAGGATCAGTCGCTGGAAAAAGTGCTAACGCAGGTATTTTCAACTCAGCAGCTTCCCTGGCAGCTTCGAGCAGGTGATCGATGGTCAATCGCTGCACACCGGGCATGGAAGGAATCTCTGTTTTCTGATTCGTGCCTTCCTGTATAAATACAGGCCAGATCAGGTCATTTACAGAGAGTTGATTTTCAGAAACCAACCGTCTAGACCAGTCTGTGCGGCGATTTCGCCGCATTCTTACTTGAGGAAACATAAAAAATTAAACCCTTGTCAATCAAAATGCACCAGATCACGTATAAATAATAGCGCTGAAACCTTGATTATGGCCTAAATAATCTTAATTATAAAGGAATATGCTCTTATTAAATCTGGTTGAGAGTTCAGATTAGACCATTGCATTAGCCGCACAACTTCAATACTGTATTATATGTAGGGGATGAACCCTCCCACCTTAAGATCTGAGATAGCAAGCCTGAACAATGGTTTGTAATCCTTCATCAGTGATACCACATTCTATAAACGAACAGTGAGGATCTTCTATGCGAAGAATGAACATGGTGCTTGTCGGCTCCGCTATGCTGTTTTTCACCGCCTCTCTTGCAACGGCAGGCGACTGGGCACACTGGCGTGGCCCGGAGCATAATGGAATTTCCCGTGAAACCAACCTGGTTGATGCCTGGTCTCTTGACGGTAAAAATGTGATCTGGAAATCAGACATTGGCGGTCGTTCTGCCCCGATTATTTTAGATGGTCGTGTCTATCTAAATTGTCGAACACACCATGATGTCAATGATCCGGAAGATAAAATCCATTCCAGAGAGCAAGTTGTCTGCTGGGATGCTAAGACGGGCAAAGAACTCTGGAAAGATGAGTTTAATGTCTTTCAAACCGACATCCCTTCACCTCGCGTGGGCTGGGCCAGTATGGCCGGCGATCCGGAAACCGGAAACGTTTTCGTTCACTCAGTCAGTGGTCTGTTTCGATGCTACTCTCCTGAAGGTAAAGTGCTCTGGGAAACCTCGCTGGCCGAAGACTATGGAAAAATCTCTGGTTATGGTGGACGAACACAAACACCCGTCGTTGATGAAAATCGGGTGATTGTCAGTTTTCTGCAACTTAACTGGGGTAAGACTGCCGTTCCTCCTCCAAAACAGACTTACTATGCCTTTGATAAGAAAACTGGAAAACTGCTTTGGACAGCCGCCCCCGGTGGTAAGCCTTACGACACTAACTATTCTGTCCCCATTGTGACCGTCATCGACGGCACACGGATGTTGATTGCCGGGAACTCAGACGGTGGTTGTTATGCCTTGAATGCCCGCACGGGAGAAAAGCTCTGGGGCTTCAAAATGTCCAAACGTGGGTTGAATTGCTCGCCCGTTACCGATGGCAACCTGGTTTATATCGCGCATGGCGAAGACAACATCGACAATGTGGAATTTGGTCGTATCCAGTGCATTGATGGATCAAAACGTGGCGACATTACAGAAACTGGCAGCGTTTGGCGCGTCGACGGTGTCAAAGCCGGTTATGCCAGTGTACTCGTGAAAGACGGAATCCTGTATGTCGTAGCTGACACAGGCCGCATGTATGCCTATGACAGCAAAACGGGTAAAGAGCTTTGGACCTATAATCTTGGTACCGTAGGAAAAGGTTCTCCTGTCTGGGCAGATGGAAAGCTGTACGTGATGGAAGTGAATGGAAACATTCACATTCTCAAGCCCAGCCGCGAAAAATGCGAAGAACTTTCGCACGTTCAACTTTTAGCTCGGGTGGATAAAGGACTAGATGAAATCTATGCCTCACCGGCGATTGCCGACGGTCGAATTTATTTCGTGACTCGTGACCGCACGATTTGTATTGGTGATGAAAGTAAAAATCCAAGCAGTGGTTCTGTTCCTCCATTAGGAGCAGAAAAAGCCAAGCAGGACAAAATTGCTTCGATTCAGTTAACTCCATTTGAAATCGCCGCCACTCAAGGCGAAAAAATCGATTATGAAGTTCTGGCTTATGATGCAAACGGGCATTTTATTAAGAAGGTCGATGCCAAGATTACTCCCGGCAAGGGACTGGAAGGTTCGAAAGTAGATGGTTTGAGCTTGACGACTCCCGCTGATTTAAAAGCTCCCGCTGCCGGGACCGTATCAGTGAAAGTCGGAGATGCGACTGCGGAATCTCGAATCCGCGTGTTTCCACCACTTCCCTGGAAGTTTGACCTGGAAGGCTATAAAGGTAAGCAGGTTCCTCCAGCCTGGGTCAATGCATTCCTGAAACTGCAACCCAATGAGGTGGATGGAACAACGGCGCTCAAAGCCAGCCCCGGCAAAGGTCGTCCAAGTGCCACTATCTGGCTGGGACCTTCTGATATGAGTCAGTTAGCTCCAAATGGCTATACAGTTCAAGCGGATGTCTTTCTGAAAGAACAAAAGCGAAAATTGGCCAGTATGGGAGTCACTGTGAATCGTTATAATTTGATTCTCAAAGGGAATTCCAGCAAACTGGCGATTCAAAGCTGGGCACCACATAAGAGAATGACTAAGGAAGTTCGGTTTCGATCAGACCCGGATGTCTGGTATACTCTGAAACTCAAAGTCGATATCAAGGATGGTCAGGCAACTGTGAAAGGTAAGGTATGGCCTCGCAAGAAACCTGAACCCAAAGAGTGGACTATTGAAGCCTCAGACCCACACGCGAATATGAAGGGTAGTCCAGGGCTTTATCTTTACCGTCTCGCAGATGCTTACTTCGATAACATCATTGTCTCTGAGGATAAATAATGAAAAAGTTTCTATTTCGATTCGCTCTGTTAAATTTGCTTGCATGCTTTGCATTCGTTTCAACAGGGTGTGAATCCCGTGAATCAACGACGAAACCTGCACCCGGAACAGAAACCGATCTGGGAGGCGCCGCTCCAATCGACGAAGCTGGTTCTACAACAGGCGGAGCTGGCGTAGATATTCCTGCACCGGATTCTGAACCAAAAGAATCCGGCCCAGAATTGGATCCTGATGGGAATCCTGTGGAATCAAAGGTAGAAGAAAAACCCAAAGAAACGACATTGGCAAAAGCCTCTCCTAAAAAAGGGGAAAGTAAAACGGCATCAACCGGCAAAAAATCTAACATTACTGGTGACTGGACAATGTGGGGCGGTTCTCCCTCTCGCAACATGGTCAACAAAACCACTGGAGTTTCAATCGACTTCAAACCTGGTGAAGGTGACGAACCAGGAGAGAACATTCTCTGGGTTTCGAAGCTAGGCTCACAAACTTATGGTAATCCTGTTGTTGCCGATGGTCAGGTTTATGTAGGAACCAACAATGGCGGGAAGTATCGTCCTCAGTATGAAGATGACCTGGGTGTCGTACTTTGCTTTGACGAAAAAACGGGAGACTTTAAATGGCAGCTCTCTCGTGAAAAGCTTCCACAAGGCCGTGTGAACGATTGGCCCGAGCAGGGAATCTGTGCTGCACCTTGCGTTGAAGGAGATCGCCTGTGGGTTGTCACAAACCGTTGCGAACTCATGTGCCTTGATGCAAACGGGTTTTATGACAACGAAAATGATGGCCCTGTCACAGATGAAAAAGATACCGATAAGAAAGATGCTGACATCATCTGGTCACTCGACATGATTGAAGACCTGGGAGTATTTCCTCACAACCTGGCAACCAGTTCGCCTGTTGTTCACGGCGATTACGTCTTCCTGTTGACCTCAAATGGAGTTGACGAAGCCCACTTGGAAGTACCTGCTCCTCGTGCCCCTTGTTTTCTGGCAGTCAATAAGAAAACAGGGAAGGTCGTTTGGGAAGACAATACTCCCTTTGATCAAATTCTGCATGGTCAATGGTCTTCTCCTGCAATTGGCGAAGTGAACGGTCAAGTTCAGGTTTATTTCCCCGGTGGTGATGGCTGGCTCTATGCATTCACTCCTGAAGGTGACGGCGATGGAAATGCCAAACTGATCTGGAAATTCGACCTGAATCCTAAAGATTCAAAATGGGAACTCGGTGGTCGAGGTACTCGTAATGCTATCATTAGTACTCCTGTTTTTTATGATAACAGTGTGATCCTGGGTGTCGGTCAAGACCCTGAACATGGTGAAGGCGTTGGCCACATTTACCGCATCGATGCCACAAAAACAGGTGACATCAGCCCTCAGATTTCTGATGGTAAGAAGGGGTGGAAAGATAACCCCAACTCCGGGCAGATCTGGCACTATGGCGGGGAAGATGTGGATGGCAAGCTGACCGGTAAAAAAGGTGAGCTGTTATTCCGGCGAACCATGTCGACTGTTGCTGTCGCTGATGGTCTGGTTTACGCTCCTGACCTGAGTGGTTTCGTCCATTGCCTCGATTTGGCAACCGGAAAACGCTATTGGGAATATGATATGTTTGCCGCCTGCTGGGGCTCTCCCATGGTAGTCGATGGTAAAGTATTTATTGGAAATGAAGACGGAATGTTAGTCATTCTTGAAGCTGGCAAGGAAAAGAAACTGCTGGATGAGAAGACGTTCAATTCTTCAATCTACAGTACACCAACCATCGCGAATGGCAAAATGTACATTTCTGATCGATCTCAATTATACTCGATCAAAGTGACTGATTAATAAGAGGTTACGACCTTTTATATCACATAAAAAACAGAAGTCTGAGTTTCTCGGGCTTCTGTTTTTTAATGCGCGATGGAATTCGGTTTTGACATAAAAACGCTTTTTTGATACACCGCGGTCTCAAAACACATCAAATCGTACCTGCCCCAAGCACAAAAAAATCCCAATCTGGTCAAACCAGATGAGCAGGATCAAATCCTAATCTGCTGACTGATCGAATCGGAAGACCAAATCACTTATGTCATCTGCCATCATCGTCATTCCCTGTTTCAATGAAGAAAAACGATTAGAGATTCTGCAGTTTCGCAAATACGGAATCACTCATCGCAATCATCATTTTTTATTTGTCAATGATGGGAGTAGCGACCGGACTGGCATCATTCTGGATGAACTGAAAGAGTTCGATCCCGACGCGTTTGATGTGCTTCATCTTCCTCGCAATCAAGGCAAAGCCGAAGCCGTTCGCCAGGGAATATTGCAGGCAATGCACGCGGATGTTGACTATGCCGGATTCTGGGATGCGGATCTTGCCACGCCCCTCGAGATGATTTCCGAATTCACAGCGCAACTTGACCAGACTCCAGAGCTGTCAATGGTCATTGGCTCACGTGTCAAACTTTTGGGAAGACAGATTGAACGACAACAACTCAGGCACTATCTCGGTCGTGTTTTTGCGACTGCGGCCTCCATTGTATTAAAGCTTCCCATTTATGATTCTCAGTGTGGTGCCAAAATGTTTCGTGTGACCCCAGAAACGAAAACGCTATTTACCACACGATTTTTGACAAACTGGATTTTTGATGTCGAGCTTCTTGCTCGAGCTCGCCAGTTGGAAAAGTTTTTTCAGTGTTCTTCACTTGAAGAGACCGTTTATGAACTACCGCTGACAAAATGGATGGATGTTGCCGGTTCAAAAGTCAAACCGCACGATTTTCTTAAAGCGTTCTTTGAGCTGTGTTCCATTTACTGGAACTATCTAAGGCCTTCAATCAAAGAACCTTTCACTCAATTGTCTGAAACTCCAGTGACGGAAGAAATTCGCAGAGCAGCCTAAATCATTCTGTTTCAGTGTGCTGCAGGACCACTACACATACAGGCATTCTTTTGCCTTTCTTTCATCCAGATTCCGCTATGCTCGATAAAGTGCATAGGCTAACATGGAATTTAATGCAGACAGGATAAAAACAAGTGGTGCAATCACTCCAAAGAGCCACCTGCGTAAAGAAGCCAAATAAATCATCAGTGAAACTAACACCAGGCTTATGAGTAGCATCCCCGAAAAAGCCAGCCCATCAGAAACGTGATGAAAAAACAGGGCGCGCGGTGCTAGTGCTGGTAAGCCAGGCCACATTTTAATCCAGGCCCAGCGATAATCAGTCCAGGATCCATCGTTCAATATCAACCAGGAATACGGGTAATACGTGCAGAACAATATGACCGGAATGACAACTTTTAAAGAGGGACGCTTCGCCCGAGAAGTCGCTCGTTTAAGCATGATGAATATTGAACCAGCTATTACAATATCCGCATTTCACATCGCCGTGTGGCGAAACTTCAATGTTATCTGACAAAGGCGCATTGCATTTGGGGCAGGTATAAGTACCTCGTTTTGTATTAGTCGAAGTGGTTTCCATGACATTTGATTTGGGTAAGATCCCCTTAGATGTGATAGCTTTGTAGGCAGTAAAACTACCAATGGCAACAAAGGGAATCGCAACGAAAGATCCGAAAATTCGAAAAAACAAGGGGGGAGAATGAAATCCACCAAAGGGTTGTGACCATAGAAAACCTAAAACGGTCAGTCCAACCCCAGCAAATACACAGCCTACGATTGCTCCGATGAACCTGGCCCCCGTTGTGATCGTTTTCTGCAGTTCTTCTTGTTCGTTCATTGGTTTCACAAATTCTCGGTTCTGAATGATAAAGAGATTTGTTGCAAAATTAATCGACTTTCAGGTGTTCTACCTTTTCTTTAAAGTTGATATCCTGAAGCAGAGCGTAGCGCACGATATTCAAAGCCAGATTGGCTGCATCCTGTGGAATATATCCAGAACAAGCAACCGAAGCCTGCTGTTCCAAGGCACAACTGATATCGTATTTACTATAGATGACCGCCAGATGCCCGTCAATTTCGATGCCTTCCAGCAACGGTTCAACAACCACTGTTTTCGCTTTGAGAGGTTGGTTGACGTCGTTTACTTCCATTTGACGACGTCTGACTTTGCGAACATCATGACCCGTTTGTTCTGTAAAGAGTGAGTGATTAATGGGGATGCGCTTCAATTTTTTTGTGGGAAACATCTCATGAATCATTTGCCGAAAGCTTTGATCAAAAGGTTGAGAGCCACAACAGGCATCGGCAAATAAGACCGCTCCATTTTCGAGAGCCTGCTTCAGTGTTGCCTGCTCTGTTTTCGAAAGGCTGAACTGAGTTCGCCCATGCATATAAAGCAGCGGATATTTCAGAAGACTCGGATCGCTGGCAGGCAAGTTCAAGGGTTTTGTGGAGGCAATCATGCCTGCTTTTTGATTGAGTGCCTTTAATAAATTACGTAATGCACGGGGAGCCGCATCCCAGGTACCAGAATGACGAAGCTTGGCGATTTGCAAAAATCCACGTTCAATCTGATCTTGTGCCCCTCCCTGGTTGGCTAATTCTTCCTGATCGAGTTTATTTGGTGGTTCGCGACCGGTGGCATAAGCAATCACATTCGTACCAATTCTAATGGAACGTGTAATCATTGATGTGGCTTGGGCCGAACGCTTCTTCGAGGGAAATCGCATCCACTTATCCCACAAACAAGCAAGATCATCGGGGCAGTAAATGATTGAAGTTCGACAGCCAACATCCACTCCGTAAAGCTCGACACTTTCGGCATCGAGTAAATACTCACAACGAAACACGGGATGTTCCGCAGTCAATCGTTTCAGTTGGGCTTCTCCCTGTGGATACATACGTTGAATCAATTGACGAAATCCCCGATCAAATCCGGCTCCATTACAGTTATCAACTGCAAAAATAAAACCACCTTGTTCCACATATTGCTTCAACGTCGTTGTTTCTTTTTCACCAAATTCCGGATCGTCCAGCCCACTGATGAAGAGAACAGGCGCCTGCCTGAGAACCTGCACACTTCCACTTTGAATTGCCAGCTCCAGGTTAACGGTCTGCCAGGTGAGAAGTTTGGGCCAATCGGGACGCCCTGATAAAGCGTCTGTCAGATTCAAAATATCGTTTTGATGGTGGTTCCAATTAGGAATGGCATCCTTATTTTGAGCGACTTTCTGCTTTGTGTTGTATTCCAGCTTATTGATCAAGACGGGGGCCAGCCCCTTAGAGAGAAACAACAAAACAAAACTGGTCCCTAAGACAGGATTACCTTCTATTTGCCCTGAACCCTTCCAGGAACCATCACGCACTGACTGTCTTTTCACAAGGAAATCAGCGCCTTCTCGGTACCAGTCGTGTTTTCCAAAAAAACGTGTCCCACTGAGTCGCCCTGCCCGTTCGAGGCCATAAAGATAATAGAGCAACCAGGAATTCACCCCCGGATTGCTCCCCACAGAAAAATGGTTTGTCATCCAACGGACTGCTCGTTGTATTGACTCATCTACTTCTTTTTTATCACAGCAAATGGGTGTTCCATCGGGATTGACTTTCAAATCATCCCCCAGCATGGAATTCACAATCACCATCGTGGCGATACCAGCCACTGTCATACTGCCTCTGCTTTTTCCGCCTCGGGACTGATATCCCCAACCTCCATCCGCACTTTGCTGAGTACTCCAATACTGTTTGATCAATCGCCACGTACTCAGGCTGACAGGCACACCCGCATGAACCGCATCTCGTAAAGCCAATACAGCGTACTGGCTGTTACTTCTGTCTGCGGTTCCCACTCCACCAATGGCCATACCAGGACCATAGCTCCAGCCTCCTGCATCGGGACCATTTTTTACCTGGCTTGACTCCAGACGACTGACGAGAGACTGAATTAACGTTAAATCCCGTTTTCCATCCTTCGCAGCGGCCAGAGCCATGATCATCAAACTGACCTGATAAGTCCCCTTTGGACCGGGAGGACGAATTGACCTTAAATATTTTAAACCTCTTTGGACCGGTTCGTCTTTGGCTGTCATTCCACAATTGATAATTGCCATCAAAGCCAGACAGCTGACTCCGACACTATAGCTGGAACCGATGGGAGCTGGCCACGAACCACTCTCGTTTTGATTTTTCAGCAGAAAATCTCGTCCCCGCTCAATCGAGTCGGCAACCGACTTCGCAGTGAGTTCCTGGGCAGAAGCAGTGAAGAACGGCTGCATACAAAAAGTAAAGCAAACAACAAACGTCAGTATCCATCGCAACGTTAAACACAGCTTTTGATTATCGGAACCTTCCATAGCATCTCACTTTCTCTCATGTGACAAAACATTAGACAAAAACCTGCCGCTCTTATTATCTAGAACTGTCATGAGAGTCATTATAGTTCAACAATTGTCTATACTTACCTGATTTTTAGCTATTTTTTACGATGTCAGTACTTTTCTGACTGATTTGAACATTGTATCAGTTTTGCCTCTTCTACTCAGGAGTCTCGGTTTCTCTGGACATTTGAGATGACTATAATTGCGGTTCCTGCAAAAGTATTTTCACATAAGTCAAAACACTTAGCTACATAAACTGGTACCCTGTATCAGAATGACTAATCTCACTCAAACAGACTTAATCATTTATGAGAGAATGGAAAAACCTTGGCTAACGAAAAACGCGACTTCGACGATTTTCTCGAAAAGTTAAAACGTCATCATGATGTGATGGTAGACGAGCTTCATAAAGTCATCATTGGGCAAGATGATGTTATAGAACAAATTATGGCAGCCATTTTTACCGGTGGACATTGCCTCCTGGTAGGTGTTCCCGGATTAGCAAAGACGTTATTGGTTAGCACGATTGCCCAGATACTTGACTGCGATTTCAAACGCATTCAGTTTACCCCTGACCTGATGCCCTCTGATATTACGGGAACCAATGTCTTAGAAGAAGAGGATTCTGGACGGCGTTCATTTCGGTTCGTGCAAGGCCCCGTGTTTACGAATATTCTGCTGGCAGATGAAATCAACCGAACCCCCCCCAAAACACAGGCTGCACTGTTGCAATCCATGCAGGAACGAGAAGTCACCGTAGGTCAGGAGACCTACGATTTACCAGACCCTTTCTTTGTCATTGCCACGCAGAACCCCATTGAGCAAGAGGGAACTTATCCGCTACCCGAAGCACAACTGGACCGTTTTATGTTCAATATCAAGGTCGAGTACCCAAATCTGGAAGAAGAAGAAAAGATCCTGGCTTCAACCAGCATCAGTGAGAAACCGGAGATCCGCAAAGTATTAACGGCCAAATCGATTATCTACCTCCAAAGACAGATCAACATGATCGAAGTGGGTCCGATGACAATTAACTATGTGACGCGACTGGTACGTGCGACACGCCCCTCTGATGGCTCAGCGCCCCAATTTATTAAACAAATGGTCGATTGGGGAGCCGGTCCAAGAGCAGGACAATATTTGATTTCCGGTGGTAAAGCAATCGCTGCTATGGCGGGTCGCGCCAGTGTTTCGCTCAATGACATCAGACGTGTTGCGATTCCTGTGCTCAGACATCGCATTTCAACCAACTTCCAGGCACAAGCTGAAGGATTGGTAACAGAAGATATCATTGCACGTCTACTGGAAGAAATCCCGGAGCCGAATATCCCCAAATATGAGTGAACTCAGCGAACTTGTATCACTCATATCTAAAAGGTAAAAACTGCGCAGTGAAATCAAATATTCGTTGAGAGCGTCAACTTTTAATAAGCAGTGAGTTCTGCAGAGTCATTGAGTTGGTGCTGCAGGACTTTCTGAATCTTAGCCCGTAAATTACGAATTTTGATAGGCTGAACAAGAATACGAGAACGATCTGTCTTTCTTAATTTCTTCTTGGTTTTGGCATTTTTCTCCGAAAGAATGAGAATGGCAGCCAGATCGAGATCCAGTTCCATCGCTTTATGAAATGCTTCCACGGCCCCTGAGCCAATGGCATCCTCCATAAAGACGACACAGTCAGGAGCATTTTCTTTAATACGGTTCAAAGCACGATCTACGTCACTTAAAATCAAAACACGATAGCCATGTTTCGTAAGGTAATCCCGCAAGACGTCTTGATTCTTGGATCGATTCTCAACACACAAAATTGTGGGAGGTGCGATCGAAATTTTTAATGATTGCTCTGCAGTCACTTTCGCTTCCGAAGTCACTTTCGCATTGTTTTTCTCTTCAGGATCATCTAGCTGGGTACGCACTTCAAGCAGCTCTTGAATTGCCTCAGTGGCAGACTGGAAACGTTCTTGCGGTTGATAGGCCATCAACTTTTCTAATACATTCACTACCGAAGTTGGCAAGTCTGGATCCAGGGATGTAATGGAAGGAACTTGGGAATACCGTGATGGTTTTTTCCGTTCTTCGACATCCTTAGTACGTGGAAATGGGGGTTTACCACAAAGAAGTTCATAAAAAATGGTTCCCACAAAATAGAGATCGCTTCGCGGATCATTTCGTGGGGCACCGGTTGATTTTTCTAATGTCCCATATTCAACAGCACGCTGATGGGCTTCATTGGCAGCACCACTGGCATCCTCTTCCCCTGCCAGTCCAAAGTCAATCAGTTTGGCGACTCCCTGAATCGACATCAACACATTTGTGGGTTTCATGTCACGGTGTGTATATCCGAGACGATTCGCATATTCCAAACCTTCACAAATATCAATCGTATAATTGATTGCCTCTTGCGGTGATAGTTTTTTTCGGATCGTGATGAAATCACGTAGATTTCCTCCCTCCACAAATTCCATTGTGAAGTAATGGATATTGTCCTGCACTCCGACGTCGTATATTGGTACGATGTTTTTATGCTGAAACTGCTTGCAGACTTCTGCTTCCCGACGAAACATTTTGACGGTTTCGGGATCCTGAGCCCAGCGCTGTCTCAGAACTTTGACTCCCACCATACTACCATCGGTCAGGGATGCAGCGCGATACACGCGTGCGAAACTTCCAGAGGCATTCTGGTACATTAATTTGTTATCGCCAAGTACCAGACCCTCGAGTTCATTGTTTTTCAAACGACCTGCTTGAAACGACGTAATCAGATTTTTCCGTTCCAATAATCGAATCAGCTTGTCATCATCAGTCGAATTATCCTGGAGTTCCTGAAGACAGGAATCGATATCCTGTTGCGAAACAAGCCGTAGATCGACTAGCTCTGTGCTCAGCTTTTTCTTTGGTGACTTCTTATTAAAAAAAATCATTCGCGGTCCATGATCTGCAGATGCACATCGGGCAATGTAATAGATTCACTGCAAATTAGACTAAAAACAGGAAAAAGAACTTTAGCCTGTTCTGCTTATCCAGAATGAGGGATAAGAAAATAAGCGACTCAAATACAGAAAAATCTAATAAGCCTTGTACGATCTCAATAGATAGTAAGAGCCAAAAAAATAATAAAACAACGGCCCTGTATAGATAAATAGTTAATCAATAAAACCTCTCATGAGGAACCTAAGAATACACAATTATAACACCAGATTTAGCAGAATGGAATCAGTGAACACGCGAGCATAAAAGAATTTCGCATTTTTTCAGCAAGGTGGGACGTGTATTCGTTTTAATCGGAATGGACTCAGGAATTAACTAATAAGGTTCCGTATTTAACAACACCACATGCCAACGTGGTTTGGATATTCATACGGGAACTGGTGCCTTCATAATGAAACAAGATCAGATCAGCTCTGGAGCCGACTTCGAGATTGACCTCATCAAATCCCAATAATCGTGCGGGATTCCTGCCTGCCATATCTAAGGCTTGCTGTAAGGTGATCCCGGCCATATCGATGGCTGTCGTCACACAGGTGTCGGTTTCTACTCCTGAACCAGCAAGCAATTGTCGCTGCCCTGCAATAACGATAGGTCCATCTTCGAGGACCTCCATCTTGACTGAGCCCTCTTCATAGATACCAGGAGGAGAACCAGCTAAGCCTGAGGCATCGCAAGTGATGACCGTATTTTCTACTCCTTTGGTTTTGATAACCGTTCTCACGACACTGGCTGGCAGATGATGGCCGTCAGTGATAATACTAGCCATTAACCGTGATTCCCCTAACTGTTCCCAGATATAGTTGGGATGTCTACGTAGTGTGCCATGAGCTCCATTGCCTAAATGTGTACTTAAACGGGCACCTGCATCGACTGCTGCGGTAATCTGTTCTGGTTCGGCGGCGGTGTGACCAATCGACACGACAACCCCTGAAGCGACCGCTTTTTTGATAAATGGAATTGCATTCTCGACTTCCGGTGCTAATGTGATCAATCGAATCCGGTCCCCCGAAATCTCCTGCAAGCGGGAAAATTCGTCCCAGTCAGCAGCACGCACATGGTCCAGAGGGTGAGCGCCTCGAGGTCCTTGAATTTGTGAAATGTACGGACCTTCTAAATGACAGCCCGGTACCATTTGATCAACCCATTCATACTGTTCGCAAGCTTCTCGAATCGCTGAAAAACCACCGACATAGTCTTCATACGAACTTGTGATCAAGGTCGGGCATAATCTGGTAATACCATACTGGTAATGTTTTTCTAAAACAGAGCAAACATCTTCTACAGTGAGACCTTGCTGATTGAACCAAATTCCACCATGCCCATTGATCTGTAGATCAAACAATGACGGAGCGATAAAGGGAAGATCTGCTGCTTCAGAATTGGGCAGCAAATCTATTGAAGATATTTTTTCTCCTTTGATCTTGATGCTGACAGCTTCATAGGTATCGTATCTTCTTCCAACTAACTCCATCAATTGCCTCGAGCTTTTAAACAATTTGAACCAGAATAGTGTCTCTTAAGTTTGAGCGGCTTTTCTGTGTTTATTTAAACTTAGAAAGTATACTGAATATCAATCAAAGTCAAAAAAACAAATTTTCGAACAATGCCTTATACCATGAAATTCATGCAATTTACAGTGAGAGCTTAAATGTTTGTGTACTATGCCATAATTCTGAGTATTTTTTAGTAGAAACAGGTGTTTCCAAGCTCCCTAGTGAGTAGAATTGTTAGAGAGAAATACTTTTTGTTCACTATTTTAATTCTCAAACAGAACTGAGCCCCTTTATGTATTTCAAAATGGCCAAACGCGTCTTGATGGAGACAGACAAAAGGCTCGTCTGGAAATTGGCTTACAATTTTGGATTCAAAGGCGCTCTCTCGGTCCACAAACACAAAAAACGACTTAAACGAGGAGAGTTCTTCCCCCCCTTTCTCTACATCTCTGTAATCAACAGTTGTAATCTTCGCTGCCAGGGATGTTGGGTGGACGTCGCAGCCAAACAGGAAAAAATCGATGTAGAAGCGATGTCGCGTCTGATTAAAGAAGCAAAGGAAATGGGGAATTCCTTTTTCGGAATACTGGGGGGTGAACCTTTCATGCACCCACAGTTACTGGAAATTCTGGAACGTCATCCAGATTGTTATTTTCAGATTTTTACAAACGGCCAATTCATCACTGATGAAATCGCAAAAAAGCTCCGCAAATTGGGAAACGCAACCCCGCTCATTAGTGTGGAAGGGAATGAAATCATCAGCAACCTCCGCAGAGGTCGCAATGATGTGTATGAAAAGACAATGCAGGGGATACAAAATTGTCTGAATAATAAATTGCTTACCGGAGTATGCACCAGCTTGTGCAAATCGAATATCGATGATTTACTCACTGAAGAATGGGTTGATAAACTGATCGATATGGGTGTGATGTATTGCTGGTATCACATCTATCGTGTTGCAGGCCCGGAGCCCAACCCTGAATTGGCCCTCTCACCAGAAGAGCAATTACGCGCCCGAAAGTTCGTTGTTGATATACGCGCAAGAAAACCAATTGGTGTAATTGATGCTTATTTCGATCACGAAGGTACTGCACTCTGCCCGGCTGCGACTGGTCTGAGCCACCATATTAATCCCTGGGGAGATATCGAACCATGTCCTGTGATCCAGTTTGCCACTGATTCTATTCATGATGAATCGAAAACACTAAAAGAGAAGTTCGTACAATCGGAGTTTCTTAAAGACTTCAGAGAAGTCGTACAGCAAAATACACGCGGTTGCATTATTCTTGAACGTCCGGACCTACTGGAAGATCTAGTTAAAAAACATGGTGCTAAAGATTCCACTGCGCGGAAACAAGCGATGCAGGAATTGCAAAATTTGGAAACACGTACTTCTCAGTATGCTCCCGGTAACGAGATTCCGGAAAAGAGCTTTGTCTATCGTGTTGCTAAAAGATTTTTCTTCAACGACTTTGGTGTCTATGAAGGAACCGATCATAGCCAAACAGCAGCCCCGGGAATTCTAGCGAGCCGTGATGCGGCCACATCTGATTCAAAAACTGATCCTGCAAATTTCGTCCCACTGGAAACGATCAAAAGTGACATTCAGTAAGAGTCGCTGAACGTCATTCTTCATTGGAAAGATTGACGATCAAAGTGGCATCTGCTGCTGATTGGGATTGCGGTTTGATCTCAGGAGATGACTGAATCAATGTGGTTCCTAATTCCGTTTGATGTTTCCACCAGTTTTCAGCGTCTAACATAGTCCACTTACCGTCCATATGACATCTTGAAAGTTCCTGAACGACTTCAGCTGCAGTCTGTGGTCGATTTGTGGGATCTTTCTCCAAACACCTCATAATAATTTGCTCCAGATCCTCAGAGACTGGCTTGCCTAATCGCTTTGAAGGGGGTTCCGGTGCTTGCTGTGTGTGTTTCATACAGATTTCGATAATAGACTCACCATCAAAGACCGTAGTACCTGTCAACAGGTAATAAGCAACGGCACCGAGTGCATAAAGGTCGCTTCGCGCATCGACTTTGTCTGGATTCTTGATGCCTTCCGGTGATAGGTACATAGGAGTTCCCGCCATTGAATTGGCCGAAGTCAACGAAGCTTGTTCTCTCCCATCGATGGCTTTTACCAAACCAAAATCAAGCAGTTTGATAAAGTCATAGACGCCTCCCCGGTGTGTCAAAAAAATATTGGCTGGTTTGACATCGCGGTGAACGACCCCCAGGGCATGTGCTTCGGACAACGAACCGGCAATCTGTTTCAACAGATAGATCACCCGATGCTCTGGCAAAGCGCCGTTCTGCTTCACTAATTCATCCAAATCGATGCCCTCTAACAGCTCCATCGCATAATAAAACACACCTTCCGGTGTACGTCCATAATCATAGATGGCAATCGTATTCGGATGATTCAACTGACTGGTTAACTGCACTTCTCGTTCAAATCGAGCAACGGCTTCATCAGTGGTTTTCTCAATATCCAGTAGCTTAATTGCCGTGGGTCGCCTGAGCATGGCATGATGCCCGCGATAGACAACTCCCATCCCTCCCTCGCCCAGCTTTTCATCGAGCGCGTATTGTCCCAGTTGCTTTGCTTGAATGACTGCACGCCGCGTTTCCTGATCCTTCTTCGCAACAATCACTGTAAATATAAAGATCGCAATAGAGCCAACAACGAGCAAGGCAAACAAACCCCAGAAGCTGTAACGCAACAAATAAAGGGGGCGATAGGCCTCAGCGACATCCATCTCTGTCGCCACTCCCATTTCATACTCTGGCAACCACGTCCACGCGCCTACCACTGGGACTCCCCGATAGTCACGATATCCATTGACATCTATACCACTCTGATTCTGAACCGCCATTGCTGCCATCTGAGTGAGTGGCCGCTCAGCCAGTCTTAACGTAGGGCGGTTACCCTCAGCCATATTCACCTGCGGATCACGAATCTGAATATTCAAAATCGAGCGAGCATCGTCTCGGTCCGGAATGAGACCAATCATTTTCAACTCATCATCAAATCGGCTTTGAGATAACAGCAGCCCGTCTTTATCAAAAGCGTATGTTTCCCCAGACTTGCCTGCTCGGGCAATAGATAAAATGCGAGTGAAATTAATATCAGGTCGAATCATGAGGACTAATGCTGCAAGCACTGTGCCTGACTCATCCTTCACTGGGGCCATTGCAAGCATGGTTGGCAGCCCCGCTTTTAACTCCCCTGAATCAGTTTTGCGAGTAAACAGGCTTTCAAAAGGTCGTGTGACCGTCGCTTTTCCCTGCTGAATTTTTTCCAGAGCTGATTTCTGAAGCGGCAGATCCGCTCTCCCAATCGGTTCGTCACGAGTGGCGGCTAATACTTTACCATCCACGCTTAGCAGGCCAACATCCAGGTATCCCAGATGTTCTATTTCAGACTTGAATTCAGTTCGGAGTGCTTCCAATGACTTTGATTGCAAAAGCGCATCACGATTATCTGGATTATCTTGATCAACCTGATTCAGATCTTTTGCCAGCTCTCGAATGCGCGGCTCATTAGCCAAGACAACTGCTAATGACTCCTCACGCTCCAGCCAGATATTGAGAGCCGCAACGTCCGCGTTAAGAATCGCTTGCAAATTGTCGGCAACCGTTTGCTTACTTGATTGCTCAACAACTGATCTCACGATGAAAGCAAGTACTAATAACAAGAGGGTCCCTGCAATTGGCCAAATCCACATGTTCCCCTTCAAAAACAGTTTTGAACGGGAAAAGGAATTTAGAAATGATTGGGAAAAAGATCTGCCAAGAGAAGACTTAGATGCATTCATGAAGATGATCGATAACAGAGAAATCAATGTTGAGCGCTATAACACTGATTGTCTCAGTTTCAAACACAGGGTTCAAGAACCGAATAGAATTTTCTTTGCGAACGACTTCAATCTCAAACGGTGCATCTAATGCAAATCTGTTACTAGTGAATAAAAAAAGCCGTGCCTCGATGAGATCACGACTTTCATAGTATCACTGTCATAACATTGCGACGGTGGGGTCGCTGCAAGAAGGACGGTGAATCGGGTAGTGCAAAGCACTCACCACTATTGATTCCGGTCCATGCTAAGGTTTAGGATCCTCCGACGGAATTTGAAATGACAGAATACTGGTTCTATTGTATGCATCGTTAACACTATCGTCGACGGGTGATTCAAATCAATATTTAAAAATTCACCGTGACTCAGATATTTTTAACAAAAGTAATTTCTGTTTTCCCAAGGTTTAAAATTCATCGGCATTCAGAACTCTGACTGATTGCATCGTTTTCCAAAAAAAGCCAAAAAGAGTCAGTTCTATTTGGGATCTTTGAATTACAGACTAAGGGAAGGAACGGAATCTTAGTCATTTTCGTGAAGCGAGCAAGAGTAATCCAGGGAGGGGAATCATCGGGCAATACAAGGAGCAAATCAGATTGCTTATCACTGAATGATTTACGAAGACCACTTGAAGATTTGATCAGGTTTTGCGGGCACCATTTCGCATCAGCAACCAACCAATGAAAGCGATTACAATCAAAACGGTCCCATATTCCATCGGTGAAATATTATCCCACCTCTTATTCAAGTAATTGATATAAAAGTTGGAATATTCTCGGCACGTATCCAAAATTGTCTCAATCATCACTTATCCTCAACCATGTGATGCGAACAGGGAATCCGACGACGACAGCTCGGATTCACACTTTTAAACCGAATCAGAACAAACCTGAAAATCGGCAATATCGATAGAATCACATCTGCTATACAGCATTTGTTTAAGTCCTGATTAAAGCATACTTCCTGAAATTGAGGTAAGCGGTAAAAAATTTGTCTTCCGTCTCGTCAAAAAAATAACCCTCTGCAGTCATCAAACACAGAGGGTTGATTTTAAGCTCTAAGTTAAGCTTCTATTAAAGGTAGTCGTTGATTACGTTTTCGATCCATTCCTGACGACCACTTAGATTGGGAGCAGAGTCTCCTTTCTCCAGCATGTAAGCTTCCAGATCAGTAAAAGAGACACTGCCCGATTCAATTTGTTGCCCGATGCCTTCATCATAGCTCGCGTAACGTTTGGCAACAAAATCAGAAAGGATACCATCTTTCCGAATCTGTGCCGCAATTTTCGCACCACGGGCAAAAGCGTCCATACCACCGATGTGAGCATAAAATAAATCGATCGGCTCGAAGCTTTCTCGTCTTACTTTCGCATCAAAATTGACACCACCGGGAGCCAGTCCCCCCTGATCAAGAATTGCAAGCATACACTGTGTTGTCAAATAAATGTCGGTCGGAAATTGATCGGTGTCCCAACCAAGTAACAGGTCACCCGTATTGGCATCAATACTTCCAAGAGCCCCCTGTATCGAAGAGTAAACCAACTCGTGCATCATAGTATGACCTGCCAGTGTTGCATGGTTCGTTTCGATATTCAATTTCACATGATCTAACAGATCATTGGCTCGCAAGAAATTCAAACAGGCGGCAGCATCAAAGTCATATTGATGCTTTGTGGGTTCTTTAGGTTTGGGTTCAAAGAGAAACTGTCCCTTGAAGCCGATCTTCTGAGCATGTTCGACAGCTAAATGCATGAACCGCGCTAAATGGTCCAGTTCACGTTTCATATCGGTATTAAACAGATTCATATAGCCTTCACGGCCACCCCAAAACACATAGTTTTCGCCCCCCAAGCGATGAGTGACTTCCATCGCTTTTTTCACTTGAGCTGCTGCATAAGCGAAAACATCCGCATTCGGACTGGTAGCAGCACCATGCATAAAACGGGGATGAGAGAACATATTCGCAGTTCCCCATAACAGCTTGATACCAGTACGTTCCTGGGCTTCCAGGAGCTTGTCCGCGATCCGATCTAAGTTCTCGTTTGCCTCTTTTAAAGTTTCACCATCCGGAGAAACATCTTTATCATGAAAACAGTAATAAGGGGCTTGCAGTTTTTCAAAGAATTCGAATGCGACATCGACGCGCTTCAGCGCATTTTCGACAGAATCTGAACCATCGTCCCAGGGACGCTGCAGCGTCCCCGCTCCAAATGGGTCACTCCCGGTACCTCGAAATGTATGCCAGTAACAGATGCTGAACCGAAAAAGATCTCGCATTGATTGGCCTTCGATGATCTCTTCTGGATTGTAGTGCTTGAATGCAAGTGAATTTTTGCTCTGTGGGCCTTCATACTGAATGGGGGGGATATCTGCAAAGTATTCCATGATGCTTACCTGTAAAGTGTTTAAGACGTTTTATGACAGTCACTTCAAACAATATTCTAAACAGAAGATGATTCCGAGAGTAGGCTTGGGAAGTTATTGAACAAACATAACAAAGGGATTTTTAAAGTGATCTTGCTTCAGAATTATCAATCTGGGAAACTTCTCAAGCATTTAAAAGAAATTGAGACCATCCCCATTCACTTGCCCTTCGAAAGTAACCACAACGTCACTGCTCTGATTTGAGTCTGTTACAGACTCCGCATTTCATGAAGCAGTCCGACTATCGGCATCTGGAAATGCTATGTAACTTCCTGAAAATAATCGTCTTATGTATTCTGTGCACCGGCTGTGCATCAGGCTGGAATCAGGCTGCGCCCCTTCCTGCTTCAAATCCAATTCAAGTTTCGGGGACAAATCAAGATGTAGTTTGGGAACGGGTCGTCGACATTATTCATAACTATAAGTTTCAGATCGCGCGTGAAAATAAACTGGATGGCATGATTCAGACTGAATACAAAGTCGGCTCGAATTTTCTTGAACCCTGGCATGCTGATTCAGTTGGTTTCGATAACAAGTTGGAGAGCAGTCTGCAGTCGATCAGACGCCGAGTTTTCGTGAGCGTCACTCCTATAGAAGGGGGTTATTTGCTTGGAGTTGAAGCCTTCAAAGAGATCGAAGATGTCCATACCCAAACGTCAAGTGCCCCAGGTGGAGCGACGTTTGAGCAAGATCTCAGCCTCAGACGCGACTTGAACCTTGTACAAGAGCAAGCACAACCGTCTGGCTGGATTCCCCGGGGACGCGACCCTGCTCTGGAACAGGACATGCTCGAAAGCCTGCAGGCCGCCTTTTCGAATTAGAGACCAGCCATTTCGAAATTGCGGACCGATATCTGATAAATTACCTGCTTTGCATGTAATCAGGGCCTCTTATTTACAAAGGATCAGTTTCCCATTCTGCGTAATTCGCAAGCGGTAAACGATTTCACCATGTTGAATCAATACTTCCTGATTACCTTTGAGAATCGTTTCTGAACTGATTACGTCTGCATCTGAAGGAAAGTCTTCATTAGGAGCGGGCGCGTCGTGATTGAGATTATTTTGTTCACTCATTAGTCTTAAAAATAACGAAAAAGAGTCTTTTCTTGCACTCCAATGCGCCCCAAGCATTCCTCTTGAACAAATCAGAATGCCACTCATTGCAGTATTTTCCAAACCTGTCTGCTTAGCTCATTTACACATCAAAAAATGTGAAAAATAAACTTTAATACTACTTGCAGACATGATCACAGGTGGCTAACATAATGAACTTGAGACTCAATGTCAACAAAGATTGGCTTTCAAGTCTCGATGAATCATTTGAATTAACGACAAGACGGCTACCC
Organism: Gimesia aquarii; assembly: GCF_007748175.1. Lineage (NCBI taxonomy): Bacteria > Pseudomonadati > Planctomycetota > Planctomycetia > Planctomycetales > Planctomycetaceae > Gimesia > Gimesia aquarii. Next base: position 1,570,920 of record NZ_CP037422.1, on the reverse strand, counting down.
AAGCAGATACAACCCGTATCAAATGCACATTAATTGGTAATGAACACGTTGTCTGAACAATATCGATTGTCAGCACGTTGTTTGCCCAATATAGAGTATCAGCACGTTGTCATCATCTTTTTTTTAGAGGAAGAAAAGAAATGGGACAACGTACCCAAAAATATCGGGCTATTGGTGTAAACAAACATGGCTTTACGTTGATTGAGCTTCTGGTAGTCATCGCCATTATTGCGATCCTGATCGCACTTCTCTTACCCGCCGTTCAACAGGCACGTGAGGCTGCTCGTCGTAGCCAATGTAAAAATAATTTGAAGCAAATCGGTTTGGCTTTGCATAACTATCTGAGTGCTTTCACAGCATTCCCCCCTGCCTTCTGTGTTGGCCCAGATGGAGCCGGTGGATACACGGATGGCGGGCAATGGTCAATTCATGCTCGCATTCTTCCGTATGCTGACGGAGCAAACCTTTACAACAACATTGATTTCACAGTCGGCTATCAAGCACCCGTTAACGCCAATATTGCAATTACACGCACCCCCTTCTTCCTCTGTCCCAGCGAGATCAATGATAAATCTCGCACTGACTCGACGACTGGTGCCCCCATACACTATCCGATCAGCTATGGATACAACGGAGGAACCTGGCGTGTCTTTACCAATTCCAGTCTCAGTGGTGGTGATGGAGCCTTTTATCCCAATAGTAAAACCAAGCCACGTGACTTCACAGATGGGATGACGAATACGATTGGCTTTGCTGAAGTGAAAGCATTTACTGCATACAATCGAGATGGTAACGCAGGTTCATCTACAATTCCAGATACTGCCAGTGGTGTTGAAGCTTTAATGAGCGGTGACAATAAAGGGAACACTGGTCATACTGAGTGGGTCGATGGCCGGGTACATCAAACTGGATTTACCAGTACACTTCCTCCAAATACCAAAGTGGCCGTTACGGGAGCCACCGGTGCTCTTGATGCGGGCGACTTTACCGCTTGCCGGGAAGCAAAAAGTTGCACCAGCCCCACCTATGCCGCTATAACGGCTCGTAGCTATCACATTGGAATAGTGCATGCCATGCTAATGGATGGTTCAGTTCGATCACTCAGTGAAAATATCGATCTGAATACATACCGCGCACTGAGTACCCGCAGTGGTGGGGAAGTCATCGGTGAGTTTTAATATTAAAATTTGATCGGATTAAAATAAATTAAGCCCTCTCGGTAACGCGAGTGGGCTTTTCTTTTTTCGCTATCCTTCAAGATTTGGGATGATGTTCAACAGAGTTTTTGCCAGCCCCCAGAAGGGTCAGAATTTCCTGTATTCCCAACAGACGAACCAACAGGAGGTAAACTACCACAGCTGAACTGACGGGAATGAATACCCGTAACAAGCGATAAAAAAACTGAGTTGCCGGTGAGATGATCTGCAACTCAGCAATGATCACAATCGCCATGATAATGGTTGCCAGGCCAGCTCTTAAACAGGTTCGCATAATTTTCGAAAAATCGAGGGAGCCTATTTTTTCCCTGATCAGCCAGATGCTGAGCCCTGATTGAATCATTGCTGCCAGAGAAGTCGCCAGCGCAAGCCCTTTTCCTTTCAGCCACCAAATGAATAACAAATTTAAAAGCAGATTAACAACAACAATCAAAACACCAATGCGAACCGGAGTCCGCGTATCGCCAATGGCATAGAATCCACGATTCAAAATCAAAACCGCCATAAATGCAAAGACTCCCACACCATAATAACGAATCATTTCAGCCGTTTGAAATGCGTCATGTACATCGAAATCACCATATTGAAACAAGAGCAAAGACAAGGGTTCCGCCATTAAATATAGTCCCAGACTGGCGGGTAGTCCGACGCCCAGAACTAATTGCAGTCCCAATGTCAAATCCTGGCGTAATAAGTCTTCGTTTTTTCGTTCTGCATGACGAGAAAGTCGGGGATAAAGCACTGTCCCCAAAGCAACCCCGAAGACTCCTAGCGGAAACTGGTACATTCTTTGACCGAAATATAAAGCAGAAGCCGTCCCCGATTCAAAAATTTGCCAGAATGGAAGGGACGTATCTGAACTGGCCGCAGATATTCCTTCCGGCTTAGCCATACCCCAGGCCAAAAGGCTATCAATTAAAGTATTGAGTTGGGTAATTGAAAGCCCAACAACAATCGGAGCCATGATAACTGCGATGGTTTGAACTTGCTCGAAACCGCTCTGCCATTGCATGCGAGGGCGATACCCCAACTGTAACAACTTCAAAAATGGCAACAATAATTGAACGACACCTCCCATCAATATTGAAAGACAGATCACAGTGATTTTGGTTTGCGCATCTGAAAAAAATGGGGCGATCAGCCAAATTCCAACCATCCAGAACAGATTCAAAACTGTGGGCAGTAGTGCCGGTATCGAAAAATGGTTTAACGCATGCAGTGTGGCATTGATCTGAGCTGCCAAACAAATCAAAATTAAATACGGTAATAGTAATCCAGCCAACCAGAACAAAAGCTGCGATTCGGAATTTGGAGCTGCCACTCCGCTCATCAAAACCAGAAATCCTTCGCCGAAAGCTACCACCAAAAAGCAGAAGATCATCAACCAGAATAGAACAGCCGTCACCAGCTTCCACGAATCATCGCGACCATTCTGCTCCAGTTCACGAATGTAGGTCGGCAAAAAAGCCGTTGAAAGCGCCCCTTCTCCTAACAGACGTCGGGCGAGATTTGGCAATTTAAAAGCGACCGAAAAAGAATCCATGATCGGCCCGTTGCCGAACAAAGTTGCCATACCGATATCACGGATCATTCCCAATACTCGGCTCAATAATGTCAATAGACTGACAGTTCGGAGGCCGGTGAATAATCCGCGCGGATGGTCATCGTCAACCACCTGAGATTGTTCTTCTTCAGAGAGCGAAGGTGGTTTCGAATCATCCATTATTTACAAATTGATTCAGGACAACGCTGGTTCTTCAAGGCGTGCAGAATTGATATCGATTAGCTCGAGTATCTCCATAACACGCTCAAGTGGTAAATTCCACTCTCTGGCCCAGATTATGATGTCCAGGTTTTCCATTCGTAACCAGAAGATTCTGTCCAGGATTAAGTCTGCTAACAGGTCATCTTCCAGATTAAGCGACTTTAGAAACCCAAAACGGGTATCGCTGAACTCCTGCCAGCATCGATTTCCTAACAAATGCTCTATTTTCTTGACCATGCAAAAGTAGTACCAATGATTTGCATACCAGTCAGAAATAGCAAACTTGCCCAGATCAAAGCCCGTCTTTTGGCTTTCGATCCATTTATGACGATCAGCTTCCAGAGGAGCTTCCTCGTAGATGCTAGATGCATCATCTGGATCATTGAATTCGGACGACATGCTTCACCTCAATGTGCGTCTGAGATCCCAATAGAAGTACGAAACGTTATCAATCACTGCAAGGTTCTGACAGTATCAGTGAGTTTCGCAAAAACCTTATGAACGATGCTTTATACCCCCGTAGCCGATTCATGACAAGATTCATTCTGGGCAGATTCCAGGAATTCTGAAAGGAAGTTTTCAAAGTAACAAGACAATGACAAACTTCTTGTGGCACTTTGTTTACGTCCCAATCAGAGCTTACCACTTAACAAAAAGAGCAGTTGTTCCAATTCGAGTCTCGGTGCCAGACGGCTATTTCCTTTGAGATTGAGATCGGTATTAAGTAACCATTGGCTGATTTTTTCCGCCCGCTGTCGACTCAATCGCCGCAGGTATCTGTCAGAAGAATCAATGTCTCGGGGAAAGACTCCAGCCTCTTTTAATGCCTGTTTTAAAGGGGTTCCCTGTACCGCCAGCTGAGCCGCTTTAAAGTACTTTCTCCAGACGAACGTCAGTCCTCCCAGTATTTTCTGTGGTGCTTCGCCTGCGATTAATAAATGGTCTAGATATCGGAGTGCATCGCTGATATTTCCATCACGCAGCGCTCCCGTCATGGCCCAGGTTGTTTCAGCTTTCCATCCTCCAACGACCGCGCGAATATCATCAGGGCCAATCCGCGGCTGGTCTCCTACAAAAGTGGCTAATTTTTCTAATTCTTGATGAATTTGTCCACAATGAGTTCCCACCATTTCAATCAACAACAAAGCAGCATCACGTGAAATCTGTTTTTGGTGTATCTTGCCCGCAGTATCGGAAATCCATTTTGCTAATGGCCCCCCTTTTAACTCTTTGCATTCGAGATCTAAACCAATTTTGGCAACAAGTTTTGCCAGCCGTGTTGACTTACTCCAGGATTTCACATCCAGAACCAGGATTGAGCTCTTAGAGGGTGATTCAAGATATTTTTCCAGCTTGCTACGGAATGCAGACACATATTTTTCGGCTTCGTCAATAATCACCAGCCGCTTGTCTCCCCACATGGAAACGGTTTTCAATTCATCAAACAAAGCAGAAGGCGGCAACTCATTTTGGAGTCGTTTCCCTTCAAAACGCGTGAGGCTCGTGTCTTCTTCATCCCCCAGCACGATTGGTTCAATGGCTTTAATCGCCTCCTGTTTCATATACCGATCATCACCAAACAGGATGATAACTGGCCCAAGCTCGTGTTGAGTGGGATTTAACAGAAATTCGGTAACGTGAAGGCTCATAAATAACTCTTATTGACCCCAAACAGCGGGATGACATAAATTAACGCTTAAAATAGACCCATTCAACGAAAATGACTCTTAGGAATCTTCCTCTGATATTACACTCCATTTCGCAGTTGATTTCGAGTAACTCTACCAACTGTTCCATCAAATTGAAGAAACAAATTCGCATGGAGTAGAATACTATCACACCAATATCAGAATCACACTCCGAAAACTCTCAAGAGATCAAGATGGTTGGTCCTCATCAACCCGCTCCTCTACTGCCAATCTTAAAACAGACAGCAGAAATTTACTTCCAATGTCCGGGAGAAGATTACCCGGTTTCGAAAGCCGTTCACCTGTCCCGATTGGCAGCCTTTTATCCTAAGTGTCGTGAGTGTCCTCACCGTGAGGAAACAGGAAATCTGTCGCAACAAACCATCAAACGGTTAGGACAGATTCAAAAACAAAGAGTGAGTCAGCAAAGTCTATTTATGGAAGAAGGTGTGCGAGGCGTTTACCTGAATGAAATCAACCGTACTCAGGCAGCACATATCGCAGGCGCATTTTCAAACATACTTTGGGAGTCGCTACCATTGAAGGGTTTAGCTCCACAAAAGCCTGCTGACCACTTGGTCAAAACTAAAAGTCGGCCTGAACACAATTCCTATTCTGAAAAAAGTCGAGGTCCCAATGTTGTCATTGGCTTTGATGAACGCTCTTCATCTCCTGATATCGTTACCGGTGTGGCGAGCGTGCTTCGTAGAAATGGCTGCCGGGTAATCGACCTGGGACTCACTGTACCCGCCGTAATGTCGTACGCAATGACTCATCTGCAAGCACAGGGAGCCATTATGGTAACAGGCTCTCAATGCGGTCCCTCTTATACAGGACTTGAGTTTCTTCAGGAACATTCACTTCCCGTTTCTGCCAACCATGGGCTCGAACAGATTGAAGAGAGAGCCAGGACCGGATTTGGAAGAGCGTCCCGACAGCCTGGCTCACAGAGGACATTTCATCCGCTTGAATCCTACCGTGCACAGTTCGGCAAGCATTTTCACGCGTTACGTCCTCTGAAAATTTCGATTGCCTGCTCGTTGAGACTGGTACGAGAAACGCTCAATACGCTCTTTGAAAAACTCCCCTGCCAACTCTCATGGATAGAGATTCCAAACCAGAAAAGGGATTTACTCAATCCTCTGGATATTGATGTTCTTAAAATGAATCAAAGTCTACAGGCTGGGGATTTTGACTTGGGAATCATCATCGATGATGATAGTCGCCGTTGTGCCTTCTTTGATGAAACCGGTGCTCTTCTGTCTCAGCATTTGATTTCATGGTTCTTAATGAAAGCACTGGCCGCTGAGCATACGAATCAGATATTCCTCCTGGATCAAGAGTCTCAAGAGTTGTTGCCAGAAATCCCCCCTGGATGGGACGTTTCCCAGCACGATGGAACGCTCGCGGACAGCTATATGCAAATGCAGAACAAACAGGCCGTTTACGCCGGCAGCCATACCGGGTACCATTGGTTCCGGGAAACGGTTCCCACCTGCGATGCGATTTTGACTCTGGCTCATGTTCTGGCTGCATTGAGTTTCAGTGATGCCCCCTTTAGTGAAGCCCTCTCGCAATAAACTTCAATGAGACTAACACAGCCAGCGGATTCACGCTTGTGTTCAACCAGGAATTACCCAGTTCTGCTTATATTCACGTTCCTTTCTGCCAACATCGTTGCGGATATTGTGACTTTACTCTTGTAGCGCAAAAAGACCACCTCATCGATGACTATCTCGCAGCGATGGAACAGCAACTATCAGGCGTTGGAGAGGATGTAGAATTAAAAACCTTGTTTCTGGGTGGGGGTACGCCAACTCATCTGAGCATCAATCAATTGCAAAGACTGTTTAATGCGATTTTCTCCCACTTCCAATTGGCAACAGATTATGAATTCAGCATTGAAGCCAATCCACTGAACTTAACTGAGGAAAAAATCGACTTTCTGAAGCAAGCGGGAGTAAACCGCGTCAGCCTGGGCGTTCAATCCTTTGATTCAAACATTCTTACTTTTCTGGAACGCGACCATCAACCACAACAAGTATTTGAAATTGTACAAAGGCTGCAATCCCGTATTGAAAATACCAGCCTTGATCTCATCTTTGCCGTCCCCGGTCAAAACCTGGAGAATTGGAAAACCACGCTCAACCATGCGATTCAACTCAACATCCCGCATGTCTCAACCTACGGATTGACGATTGAAAAAGGAACGTCATTCTGGAGCCGCCAAAAAGCAGGAATTTTTGATTTACCAGAAGAGGAATTAGCGGGAGAAATGTATGAATTTTCGTTAAAGTTTCTGAGTTCAGCAGGCTTGAAACATTATGAGATTTCTAACTTCGCCCGTCCCGGATATGAGTGTCGGCATAATGAGGTCTACTGGACCGGCTATCCCTATTTCGGATTTGGCCCTGGTGCAGCCAGTTATTTGAATGGAAAACGCGAACAAAACCACCGCAGTGTGATAACCTGGTTGAGACGTATCGCGGCAGGAGAATCTCCCATCTCAGATCAGGAAGAGCTATCACCTGAAGACAGGGCACGCGAAGCGATCATTTTCGGGTTAAGACGACGTATAGGAATTAATGTAGAAAAATTTGCCGAACGCTACGGATATGATCTCTACGATTTATCGCAATCAGCAATCAAAAAACATGTTGAAGCAGGTTTTCTGGAGGAAACCAAGACGCATGTTCGACTAACACAAGCAGGCTGCTTACTTGCTGATACTGTAGTGATTGACTTTCTATAATTCGATGTGAATCAAAAGCCTCTAAGGCGCACTGGGATATTCCTGCGTTACTTGAACCTGGTATTTCCCCGGAAATGGTGTTCTCCCACTTTTCAACTCACGCCCGATCATTTCAAACTGTAATGTCCCTTTGGGAACAAGGAAATAAAGCCCTCCCTGAAAATCATCATGCACGCAAGGATAAATTTTATTATTCACACGGGCTTCCATGTGATATCCCAGCCCCCCCATCAGCGAATTAAGTCCAACAGTATTTCGATAATTGATCAGATTATGTACGCCTTCCCCCGTTTCGAGCGAGTGTTGCCAGTCGGTATAAAATTGCTTGAGTTCACTTTGATACTCAGCAAGCCGCGGTTGGTCTAACTGCACACCATTCTTACTAATGTAATCCATTAATGCAGGGTCACCTGTTAGTTCAACTCGAACCAGTTCCGTTTGATCTCCTGGCTTCAACCGTACGTGAAGTCCTCCCTTTTCAGATCCATAAAACAACAGATCCATTAAGTCGCTCTTTACACGTCTGGGAGTTTCGTTCAGATGCTGATTGACTAATTGAATCACCTCATCAGATAATCCTAATCCATCAGGTTTTAACTGTTGTTCCAGTTTAGCACTCTGAGAATTCAACCGGGCTGCGACTAAACTGCCTTCGAGTCGCGGTCCGTAAATCCAATAGAAATAAAAGGCGACTCCCAACATCAAGCTGAAGAAAAAGAGGAACGATAGAATTCCCCCCCAATTCGATCTCTTACGTTTGCGTAAATAGCGTGAAGTGGCACTTGTCATTGGCGCTGGTTGAGGAGATTCAGGTGGAGAATCATTCGTCTGATCAACGGTTTGTTCTGTGTTGCTGGTCTGCTCAACAGGTTGCTGTTGAGGCGCTGACTGAGTAGGTTCTGTCTGAGTGGGAGGCTGACCTTCAGCCGTAGTAAAGGGATTGGGAATAACCAGTTTTGTGCCACAGCGCGGGCAATCTCCTTGTTTACCAGCGGTTTCATCTGGTACTTTCAATGTGGACGTACAATAGGGACAATCAAATTGTATTGCCATTTTTCAACTCAAATAGTAATAGGATTTTTTATTGTATCAGATTTCACAGCGAAAGCTCGTGTGTGCCATGTAACGGGAACGCTGCTAATTTTGGAGGGAATTCAAATCGAACTATACTCAATTATAGAGATTTGAGAATTGAAAACCAGACCATTTGATCTGTTTTATTCTCCCAGTGAAATTCATTTCAGAGACTCAAGATAAGCCAGAAGATGAGCAGCCTGCTCTGCGGTTAAATCTCGCAATAACTGATCGGGCATGATTGATTTTTTTTGCTTCACAACGCTTTCGATTTCCTGTTGTGCGATCTGTAATTGTTTATTTTTCGGATCTTTCAAAGTCAAACCAGAGGCATCTTTTTTCATCAGCAAACCGCTGAGTACCTTTCCCGATCGCGTACCCACAACATAAGTGAAATACTTCTCATCAATCTTTTTTGAAGGTTGTATAATGTTTTCCAACAATTCCTGACGTGAAAGTTTTTTCCCAATCTGAGTCAGATCAGGGCCGACTTCTTTTCCATACTGATGAACGCGGTGGCAATTCCGACACTGAAGTCCCGACATGCCAAAGAACAGTTTTTTCCCTTCACGTGAATCCCCCTGGATTGATAACAACGCCGCTGAATCAATCTTTACCCCCAAACGTTTAGTTCTTTGCTCTTCCGGCAGGAACCGTTCAAATAAGTCACGTATGAGAGGATTATTTCCTTGAGTCGCCAGTTGAATAATTTGTTTTTTCATACTGTCAGGCATCGCCATACGATCCAAGGCATCTAACAACAGGAGCGCACCACTGGTCGTTCCCAGAATTTCTTGAAGTTTCTCACTGACAAAATCCTGATCTTCGATCTGAACTGCATCACTCAACAAATTTCTCTGGCGATTTCGTAATGTTATGACATATCCATTACTACGGTCGCTGCTTGAAGGTAAACTCTCAATCCATTCACGAATTAACTGCGTCCCCCTCTGATCAACGTGTGAAGAACCAGAATACGGCATCCGCCCTTTCCCCAACTTACTCATTCGATACAACAACACAGAGCGGAAAGGATCTTTGGGTGAAATGATCTCTGCTCCCTGAATCCCGAACGTTCCCTGCGTGGGAGTCACACCAACCGCTTTCATTTTCGAAAGATCAAGAGAAGCGTCCAGTAGAATCGTTGAACCTCCCCCACCATTATTTCGATGACAATGCTGGCAATTCGTATGCAGATAAGATCGAGCTCGTAAATTCAAAGCAGCAGATGTTTTGTGAGGGTCAACCAGATAACGAGCCTTGGCTCCTTTCGAATCGGTCCAGACGGACTCCGGCAGTATTTTGATATGCGACAATGTTCGTAACTGATTGTCGACAACATCGCCGTACTTTTGATCGCGATTCAGCTGTGCTTCTGAAAATGACAAAACGGAAAGATAATTTTGATAAGGCGTATGGCAAACGGAACATTCAGCACGACTGGGAATATGCCATTCGTAATTGCTTTTCTGTTTCGGATCTTCCTCGGTGCTGATATTCAGCTTGAGACTCTCTCCCTCTGTGGCAACCAGATGGGCATCGGTCTGTTCTGCATTCCATCGATATGAATACCCCACCCAACGGTCTCCGTTAAAGTGGAGTATTTGCGTTTCCAACCGATGAGACGATTCAGGATTTCCACGCTGAAGTTCTATTGAAATCGTCTTCATCAAAACACTGTCTTTGGGAAAATTCCACCATCGCTTTTGGATTAACTCAACACTGGTCTCAGCAGGTAATGCAACAAAGCGTTCCGCGGTCGTATAATCTGCCCACGCCGGTGCATTAATCGAATAGGGAATCACCCCCGGTGCAAGTTGATGATCGGCGGTGGATTGAAATAATCCTGTCTGACTTAATTGGGTCGGGAATTTCGGATTGTGGTCTGACTTCTTAATCGGAACAAGACGATGAAAAGCACCGCCTTGAATGTCAACAATATAAACTTCGCCGGTGTGATCGATGGCAAATGCCGTTACTTTCAATGGGGAGTTGGCCAGTTCTTGATGCCAGTTAACTCGCTTGTTCTCATAACGAAGCCCCCAAAGTTTTCCCGTCGTATAGTCTCCGTAGACATAGGTATTCTTTAATTCTTTTAAACGAGGACTTTGATAAAAATACCCACCGGTAATGGAACGCGCTTCACGATGTGAATGCGCTATGGTAGGGGGCAATATCGGAGTGGGACCTGCTTTCTGACTCGGCTTAACCGGCTGACGTCCTTCACGAATACTCCAACCATAATTCCCTGCCTTTTCAACCCGATATAAAAGTTCCCATAATTCCCAGCCAACATCTCCTACCCACAAATCGCCATTTTCGGGATGAAAACACATCTTCCAGGGATTACGAAAACCAAAGGCCCAGATTTCGGGACGGACGGCACGTTGTTTGACAAAAGGATTATCAGAGGGAATCGAGTAAGGCTGCTCTCCTGACTCATGATCGACATCAATGCGTAAGATGCAAGATAAAAGGTTGCTGACATCCTGCCCGGCATTATGAATATCTGGAGGGGAAGCGGGGCCGCCATCTCCGGTAGAAATGTAAAGAAACCCATCCGGACCGAATCGCAGACAACCACCATTGTGTCCGCCGGACAACCACTCGATCAAAATCGTTTCGGAATTCGGATCACAACGCAGTGGCTTCGTATCCGGAACCTTGAACCGGGAAACACGTGTTCCTTCCGGTAAACCGGGCTTTAATACATAACAAATATAAACATAACGATTCTTCTCAAACTGAGGATGAAAAGTAATGCCATATATTTCATTGAGTTTTGGCTCGTATTCTTTCAGATCAAAGAATAAATCGACCTGCGAGTTATCTTGATCTTCATAATCAAACGAAAAGATTTTTCCCTTTCTCTCCGCCACAAAAAAACGTTTCTCACCAGGAGCGGTGGCAACGGCAAGGGGTTGCTTAAATTTCAGATTGGGAAAAACACGCTCCGTTTCGTAGGGAAGGGAAGGTTCAGGAGTCCCTTTGATACGCGAACTATTCCAGGGAACGCGCTTTGTGATGCCATAAGAAGCATCACTCGATTCTTCAGCCTGCAATTGAATAGGGTGTATTATCAAGACCAAATAAATCATAGAAAGAGCAAACCATGATCGGAAACAAATCTCTTTATCAAGGTCGATCATTTAAGTGATTCCTTTTCATGGTAACTGGCATTCTTTTTTGGAACTCTCTGATGATAGATTCAATGGCATCTGTCTTTCAATATTACTATTCAAACCGCTACCCGAACCGATTGCAATCTGGAAAAGCCAATCCAAATGCTGGAAAATGCTCTCTCTTTAAAAGCACTGGTTATCGCATGTTAACCGGATCAACATCGATAATATATTCAATCGCTTTTTCTCGCGGTAGTTTATCCGTGATTTCGTTCCAGAGCTGAAGAATTGCTTCTACATTCGCTGCGGCCAACTGAAAATGATAGCGAAAATACTTCTTGAGTCGAATAATCGGAGCCGGAGCCGGTCCTAGAATTTGCACATCCAATTGTTTTTCAGAGGCAGCATCACTTAAGATTTGTGCCAACTGACGTGCAAAATCCTGCACACGTTCTTCTTGTGGTCCACGCAAGATAACACGTGCAAAATGAGAATACGGTGGCGCGTTCATCTCTTTGCGATGTCCCAACTCCAGTTGAGAAAAACCGAGAAAATCATGTTCTGCCGCTTTTACAATTGCTGGTTCAGCAGGCGAAGCCGTTTGTACAAAAACACGTCCTCCCTGCATGCCTCGGCCAGTACGACCTGCGACCTGCGCAATCAATTGAAATGTTCTTTCCGAGGCAAATAAATCGGGCTGATGCAGCATCGTATCTGCATCGACCACACCCACAAGAGTTACATTCGGAAAGTCGAGCCCTTTTGCGATCATCTGTGTTCCCAGTAGAATATCAACATCTCCGGCAGCAAACGCATTCAGGACTTTGGCATGGCTCCCTACGCCGCGCATCGTGTCACTGTCCATTCTTTTGCAAGAATAACCGGGGAACTTTGCTCTGACCTCTTCTTCCAGCCTTTGTGTTCCCGCTCCCACGAAACGCAGGCCCGGCGCTCCACAGCGGGGGCATTGTTTAGGAGGTTGGCTGGAAAATTCACAGCTATGACAAACCGCAAGATTTTTGTCGCGATGCCAGGTTAAAGAGATTTCACAATGTGGACAAGTAACCGAGTTCCCACAACCCTTACACCACAGTGCTGGTGAATAGCCTCTGAGATTCAAAAACAGAATGACCTGTCCGCCCGCTTCCAGTGCATGTTGCATCCCGGTATGAAGAACGCGCCCAATCGACTCATTTCTTCTGATTCGTGCATCATTTCGCACATCAATGATATTTACTCCCGGCATTGCCAGGTTATTGACTCGATTTGGCATCGAAATCAAAGTATCTTTTTTCTCGATGACACGTAACCACGAATTCAAAGTCGGTGTGGCAGAACCCAGAATCAGCGGAACTCCCTCTAATTCCGAACGTTTCCGGGCCACTTCTCGAGCATGGTAGCGGGGCGCCGTCTCCTGCTTGAATGAGGTTTCGTGTTCTTCATCGATGATGATCAGCCCCAGATGAGGAGCCGGTGCGAATACTGCGCTACGTGCTCCCACAATGACCTGCACCTTACCGGCAGCAATATTCTGCCAGTGATAGTGCCGATCGCTGTCACTCAAATGACTGTGCAGAACGGCAACCGAATCAAAACGGGAACGAAAACGCTGAATCGCCTGAGGTGTAAGACTGATTTCAGGAACAAGCACAATTGCCTGCTGGCCATAGCTGACCACCTCCCGAATCGCCTGAATATACACTTCAGTCTTGCCGCTTCCCGTCACGCCATGCAGTACAAAAGTGCTACCTTCTTTCCCTCTGATTGCAGAAAGGAGTTGATCCAGAGCCCGCCGTTGGTCAATGTTGAGTTGTAAATCATCTTCTTTTTTAATGCCGGCATATGCCGCTTCATCACCATTGCTGAATTGAGAGACACGTTTTTGAAGGCTTCTGATGAGTGACTTCTTTTTGAGTGATTGAACTGGCCCCGAACCACAGTTTGCCGCCTGAGTCAACTCGTCCAGTGTCAAAGGTTTATTGGCCGACTTCAGAACATCAAAGACAGCACGTTGTTTGGCAGGAAGTTTGCTGATTACTTCGGCAACCTCATTTTCTGCGCGTGGTACAGCCGTGATCAACTCAAAAACAGTCACCAAACGGGTTCCTGCCTGATTCTTGACTCCAGCAGGCACGACGCACTCTAAAACCTGCCCCCAACTGCATAGATAGCGATCTGCAATCCAGCGCGTAAGCTTCAGCATTTTGGCATTAAACAACGGACGGTTGTCCAAAATGGCTTCAACCGCCTTCAAGCGGATACTGGGTTGATTTTCATCTGCAGGCCCCACACCAACACAATAGGCGGCCACGAACTGGTTCCCTCGACCAAAGGGAACCCGCACCCGATACCCCGCACGTAGAACTGATCGCATACTTTCAGGAACAAGATAATGAAAGACACGGTCCACAGGCCGGTTCAATACAATTTGTGCGAGATAGAGACCCTGCGCAGATTCCCGTTCCCAGGGCATGGGATTTTCCGGAAGCTCATCTTCTTCGAATAGACTTCGTTGCTTTGGTTTACTCATAGAGTCAGCAGGATATACTAAGGAAAATGATTATCTCGATTTGTAACTCTTTGGAGTGGTTAACTCAACAATCAAACTCGACTATCGAGAATTCGATAAAAAGATTCTTTCACCACTGACTTTTTTGGGAAACTTATCAAAAACGGCAGTGATGATTGATAGAAGCGATTGACACATGCGAATAGGAATTTTTGGTGGTACTTTCGATCCTGTACACATTGCCCACCTCTTGCTTGCCGAACAATGCAGAGAACAATGTGACTTGGATGAAATCTGGTTTGTTCCAGCGGGAAGCCCGCCTCATAAAGAGAGCACAGGAATATCCACCGGAAAACAAAGACGGGAAATGCTCGATTTCGCGATCGCAGGACATGCGAATTTCGTTGTCAAAGATCTGGAGCTTCATCGAGAAGGCCCCAGTTACACTATTGAAACGCTACGCCAACTGAAAACCACTCACCCGGATGATGAATTCTTTTTGATCATAGGCGCTGACTCTGTTCGAGATCTACATACATGGCGTGAACCTGAGTCGATTCTGGAGTTAGCAACTCTGATTGGGGTCAATCGCCCCAACATTAGTCTACCAGATTTATCTGAACTCACTCAAAAATTTGGTGAGATTGTGCAGTCAAAAATACTCTGGACGACAATGCCGGGATTCGAAATTTCCTCGACTGACATCAGGAATCGCATTCGGCAAAACAAAAGTGTCCGATATATGACCCCCCGTGCGGTGGAAGTTTATATCTACAATAACAGGCTGTATTTAGACTAAGATTTCCCTAAATTCAGATTTATCCTTCTCTTAAGACAGTCGAACCTCTTATAAATCTATGCTGACTACTGGAAATTCCTGTTCATTTCGATCAGAATTGTACAATAGAAGTTGGTCACTTGTTTTTTAGCAGTGCCTGAAGGACTTCTGCGGTGTTAAGTGAAAATAGTAAAGGAATGGACTGCCAGCGTAAGATTGTTGCGGACACCGGCTATAACCTGCCTTAAAAGCCTCACCAGATAAAAGAAATAACTTTGATCCTTATTAACAAGCAAGGAAACGAGTTAAGACATTGAGAATTTCAATCAGCGCTGATTCACATTCGGACTGATAAGCATAATCGTAAGGAAAACACTGTTGTCATGGATTCGAAATCTCCTACCAAACTACACACACAGCAGGCAGAGGGGAATCAACTTTCTGCCTTTGATTATGCCCCCCGAACACGGATTCTCTTTGGTGGTGGATCGTTAAACCAGTTAGGAGAACTCTCATCTGAATTGGGGGCTCAACGAGTTCTACTCGTCACTGATAAAGGGCTTGCTGAAGCGGGGCATGAAGCGCGTGCTGTCGCCTCTCTGGAGAACGCGAATCTGCAAATTACAATCTTTGATGATGTGCATGCCAATCCGACTACAGAAGATGTGGAACGCGGATTACAGGTAGCCCGCAACCACCAAATCGATCTGATCATCGGCCTGGGTGGTGGTAGCAGTATGGATTGTGCCAAAGGAATTAATTTCCTGCTGACGAACGGCGGGAAAATGGAAGATTACTGGGGAGTTGGAAAGGCCACTAAACCAATGCTTCCACTGATCGCCGTCCCAACAACTGCCGGCACGGGCAGCGAAGCACAATCGTTTGCTGTCATCGCCCACCCTGAAACGCATATGAAGATGGCGTGTGGAGACAAGAAAGCGGCATGCAGGATCGCAATTCTCGATCCTGAACTCACCCTGACCATGCCCCGTTCTGTCACGTGTGCTACAGGAATCGATGCATTAAGTCATGCGTTAGAAACATTCGTCACGAAACCACGTAATGAAATATCCCAACTATTCAGCCGCCGTGCCTGGTCACTTTTGGCAAATAGTTTTCCTCAAGTTCTCGATACTCCAGATGATCTGACGGCACGGGGAAATATGCAATTGGGAGCACACTTCGCCGGCGCTGCCATTGAAAACTCCATGCTTGGTGCCACGCATGCACTGGCTAATCCACTATCGGCACATTTTGATTTAATTCATGGTGTTGCAATAGGCATCATGTTACCGCACGTGATTCGTTTTAACGCAGAATTGATGGGGGAACAGTACTCGCTGCTCGCAGCAGACATTGGCCTCTGCGAACCGCAGGATCCTACCGGCGCAGGGTTATTGGCCGAGCATATTCAAGCATTAATCGCGAAAGCAGGAGCACCGACTTCACTCTCAGAATGCGAAGTCGATCATAACTTGTTTGACCAGCTTGCTGAAGAAGCATCCAGACAGTGGACCGGTAATTTTAACCCGCGACCTGTTGATCAGTCCTCTTTAAGGGAATTGTACGAATGCGCATATTAACCAATTCAAGAAATGCCGCTTTTTGCTTCGGGATCATGACAGGATTGATTGCCAGTGTCATCACTTCAATTCAGACTAATGCTGCAGAGAAACCAGTCAATAAAACAAGCAGCGTCTTAACTGAATCAGAATCTGAGAACACAAAAGGAAACTGGCCTTCCTTCCGAAACGGTAATTTACAACAGGGAGTTGCCAGGACACCCCTGCCTGCAGAATTGGAACTTCTCTGGCAACACCCTTCATCAGATGGAATCGCCTCCACAGCAGCGATTGTGGATGATCGTGTTTATATGGCAGGGTTGAATGGCTATGTGGAATGCCTCGAATTAAAAACCGGAAAACCAATCTGGAAATACCGCTCGATCGATGACCCGAACCCCGATGAATTTGCTCCTGGATTTAAAGCATCCCCACTTGTCACCGACAAAGGTGTTTATCTGGGTGATGAGGATGGCATCTTCCACGCCATTGATCGCCTAACGGGAAAAAGACTCTGGAAATTCAAAACAGATGCGGAAATTATCAGTAGCGCTAATATAACAAAAGACGGGAAAATTCTATTCGGTGGCTACGACAATTTTCTTTACTGTTTAAATAGGGCAGATGGATCTCTCGCCTGGAAATTTGAAACCGATGGTTACGTGAATTGTTCTCCGGCTATTGTGGATAATTTCACTTTTGTTACCGGGTGTGACGAGCAGTTACGAGTGATCGATATCAAAACTGGAAAACAGCACAGCCAGATGCCACTCGAAACATATCTAATCGCTTCACCTGCTCTGGTTGGGGAGAGCTTATATGTGGGAACTTATGCCAGCGAAATCATCTCAGTCAACTGGAAAGAGTTAAAAGTCGAATGGCGCTATCAAGATAAAACGAAGGAGTTCCCTTACCACTCTTCCGCCGCAGTGACTGACGCGTATGTCGTTGCCGGAGGTCGGGACAAACAGGTCCATTGTGTCGAACGCAAAACAGGAAAATCAGTCTGGAAATTCGGAACGCGAGGTCGCGTCGACAGCTCACCTGTCATTTTAGGGAATCGGGTGTTTATTGGATCGTCTGATGGCAATCTTTATGAGTTGGATCTGAAAACAGGAAAGTCAAATTGGAAAAAAAACTTAGGCAAAGATATCACCGCATCACCGGCAATCGGATCAGGACATCTCGTCATCGGAACAGAATCCCGAAATGGTGCCTTGTATTGCTTCGGAAAGAAGTGACAATAAGATAAGTACTATAGGACAGTACGTTGCTGAATTGATGGCTAACAAACTATAAGACGTTGAGAGCATTATGGATCTGGAAACGACAGGCACCACAGAAATTGGTAGTTACTTTGTTTCGAACTACCCGCCTTTTTCTCTCTGGAAGCAGGAATACACCACCAGAATTCATGAAGTCATGCACCAGAGCCCCGATGCCAGCATTCCGATGGGGCTTTATATTCACATTCCTTTTTGCCGCAAACGCTGCAAATTCTGTTATTTCCGTGTCTACGAAAAACAAAATGCAAAAACAATCGAGCGTTACGTACAGGCACTACAACGTGAGTTCGAAATGCTCAGTCAAGTCGAAATCGTCCAGAATCGCACGCTCGATTTCACTTACTTTGGTGGTGGCACCCCTTCCTATTTAAGCTCAAAACAACTGCTTTCATTGCGGGACCGCCTTTCCAGTCTCCTGTCCTGGGAAACAGCAAAGGAAGTCACCTTTGAATGTGAGCCGGGAACACTCAATCTTGAAAAAGTAAAAACGCTGAAAGAGATTGGTATCACTCGTATTTCACTTGGCGTAGAAAGTTTTAATGACACCTTACTGGAAGCCAATGGCCGCGCTCATTTGTCTCCAGAAGTTTTCAAAGCATACGATTGGATTCAAGAGGTTGGTTTCCCGCAGGTAAATATTGACCTGATTGCTGGAATGATGGGTGAGACAGACGAAAACTGGACTCAAGCCGTCGAAAAAGCATCAGAAATGGATGCAGACAATATCACCATCTACCAGATGGAACTGCCACATAACACAATCATTTCCAAAGAAATCAAAGAGATGGGCATCACTTCGCCCATTGCAGACTGGGCTACCAAACGTCGCTGGATGAATGAAGCCATCGAGACCTTACAGTCGAAAGGCTATCACCTGGCGAGTGGAAATGAACTTGTGAAAAACCCGGAAACAGATCGCTTTGTGTACCGTGATAATTTATTTCGAGGTAACGATATCATTGCCACTGGAGTTTCTTCATTTGGTCATCTGCAAGGTGTGCATTATCAAAACCTGGATCGTCTGGAAGACTATCTGGAAACCGTCGAGAATGGTGAACTACCCATCAATCGCGCTTTAGAACCCACAGAGCATCAGCGTTTGATCCGTGAATTTGTACTGCAACTCAAAGAAGGCCATGTTTTAACTCAGCCATTTAATGATAAGTTTGGCGTTAAACTCACTGAAGAGTTTTCCGAGGCATTAGAAAATCAGCAAAAAGCAGGTTATCTCACCTTTGATGACACCCAGGTACAACTCACTCGTAAAGGGCTACTCCAGGTAGATAGCTTGCTGACCGAATATTTCGAACCAGAACATCGCATGGTAAGATACACATGATTGATTTAGCATAGTTATTTAAAGATTAAAAACTCTCCCACTCCTCCCCTGAAAAAGAGACCATTTTCAAGTGAACCCTCAAGACGAACTCGATGCACTTGTTAGATTATTTCCGAATGAACAACCATTATTCGAGCAGGCTGAGCACGTTTCTTCTGCTTCACTGCCTGATCCTTATAAATCGCTACTGGCTCACAACCACCATATGACAGTCACGATGGAGGAATACCACAAGTCTGCTGTAGATGTGAGGGTGCTGGACCAACGGCTCGATGAAAATGTTTACAGCAGAGCAATCTTATTATTAAAAACGGGAACCGAGGAAGTCGTCCAATTTGGGATTGTGCGGTTTAATTTTGATTATGTGACACAAGCAGTTAAAGAAGAAATACTCGCAGGGAAGATCCCATTGGGACGCGTACTCATCAACCATAATGTATTACGACATGTGGATTTAGGAGCTGTATTGCGTATTACGGCTGGACCTGGATTGGCCAAGGTGATGAAAATAGAACCAGGTGGAATTACTTATGGACGGCTGGCCACAATATTTTGTAACCAGCAACCGGCAATTGACCTCTTGGAAGTTTCCGCTCCGCTGCTATAAATGCCATTAGAATGTATCGCTTTAATCGATTTTAACTTGTAATACCGAAGGCTCTCAATGATTGATCAAAAACGTAAAGATCAGCCGGACCTCGATGCAGAATATGATGTCATTGTCATTGGCGCCGGTCCTGCCGGTTCCGCTGTCGGTGCACTTTTAGCAGAGCAGGGACGAAAAACTTTAATCGTTGACCGAGCCGTTTTCCCCCGGTTCCATGTTGGTGAATCTCTGATTCCGGAAACCTATTGGCAACTAAAACGCCTGGGATTGATCGATCAACTGAAACAATCGGCTTTCCCTAAAAAATTCAGTGTGCAATTTGTGACGGAAGAAGGCACAGAAACGATGCCTTTCTACTTCAACAAATACAAAGACCATGAAAGTTCGCAAACCTGGCAAGTCGTACGTGCTGAGTTCGATCAAATACTGGTTGACAACGCGCGAAATCAAGGAGCCGTCGTCCACACAGGAGCACAAGTTCTAGACCTCATATGTGAGGGAGAACAAGTCGTAGGCGTCAAACTGAAATTGAACTCTGAAGAAACACGCGACATTCGCTGCAAACTGGTCGTTGATTCCAGTGGACAGACTGGATTCATTGCCAATCGTTTGAAGCTGAAAGTAGCAGATCCGGTCCTGAAAAAGGGAACAGTCTGGGCTCATTTCAAAAATGCACATCGCGATGAAGGCATCGATGAAGGAGCCACTCTCATTCTACAAACTGAAGGAAAACGTTCCTGGTTCTGGTATATTCCACTTCCTGATAACACCGTCAGCATTGGTTGTACAGGCGACATGGCATACATGTTTTCCAAAGAACGAGGCACTAGCGAAGAAATCTTTAATCAGGAAGTAGAACGTTGTGTCGGTATTAAAAAGCGTTTGGCAGATGCGCATCCTGTTACGGAATTCATGACGACGAAAGATTTCTCTTATCATTCAACTCAGCCAGCAGGCCCCGGTTGGATGCTCGCCGGCGATGCATTAGGGTTTATCGACCCCGTTTATTCCAGCGGCGTTTTTCTGGCTTTGAAGTCGGGAGAACTAGTCGCTGATACCATCAACGATGCTTTTGACTCTCAAGACTTCTCAGTAAAACGTCTGAGTGAATGGTATACTGACTATCGAAACGGTGTCGAAAATTTCCGTAAGCTGGTTTATGCATTCTACGCTCCCGGCTTCAGCTTCGGAACGTTTCTTCGCCAATATCCCCAATTCAAAATGAATCTGGTCGATATTCTGATCGGTGATGTTTTCAAACCCGAAGTCTCCGAAATGTTCACAGTTATGCAGGAAGAAATCCCCGAACTCGCGATGTCCGACGATCCACACGTCGCTCTCAAAGAATGACCCTCATCTGCTCAAGGTTCACTAGTTACCGCGATTCACCATAGGGAGATGGTCTCCTTAAAAATTAAATCCGCTTAATGACAAGTCGCTGAAAAAAACTATTTTAATTTTCTTTTCAGGTGAATACTCACAACTTGACGCCTACGCGCCAGTAAGGAAACTGCGCATTCTGCGTCGCGCGCGTGAGAATTTTTTCAATATACTGAATAGACACATCCCTGATGATTTCCGTACTATGAGAACCAAGCGTTTTTTTCTGTTTTGAGTATGAACCTTTTGCATCTGTTCCTCGTGGTCAGCTCTTTTTCGTCTTTATCAAACGTTATCGCGCCGGTTTCAAAGCATGCCAGCGAACATCGTCACGGTACCAAGTGGTATCAAACTGAATTGACCGCTTGACTCACGCCCGCACTTTATGATGATATTCATAATTGTTGAGCGACATTTGAAGATCAAACACAATTCGCTAGATCAACCAAAACCACATACATTCAGGAAAGGACTCTTAGAGTTCTATTCTACTCGATCGCTTGCTTTGGAGCAGAGATGAAAATTCGGTAGTATCTGGTAGATCACTGCGATGCGCATTAAAAAATCCTCTGTTATGGCTAAATCCACAACAGAGGATTGATTACTTCAATCGAAGTTTACTTTTTATATTTGGGTGCTTTACCCAGGGGGTACAGATCCCATTTCCTGACCCACATTTCTGCCATTTCAGTCTGGACCAGTAATTTACCATGATCCGGTTTGGCATTCGAGCCGGCATTCACAACCACACCGTTAACCAGGTATTCAATATCGCCCCCCTTACAAATCACATCCATACGTGTCCACTCGCCGAAGGGGCTCTCGACATCATCCTTCCCACGAAATCCTTTTTTGTCGGCCCAGTCAGGATCACGGCCCCACCAGTTGATACGGCCTGCACTGATTGTGATTTCTTCACCATCTTTTTTCCAGACTTTCTCACCATCCCGGTCTTTGGTAATGGTGGAAGTTAACGAAGTCGGAATCGGGGCGCCTGTCTTGGGATCTTTTCCCGTTAAGACCAGAATATCGCCTACGCCCCCTTCGATGATCTGGGCTTCAATGGAAGCCATCCAGGTATTGCCATATCCGCCATCAGGACCATGACAGTGGAAGAGAACTCCTGAGTCACGAGCACGGTCCTTCCGATTTCCCCACGTCTTCTCTCCCCATTTGAATTCAATGACCATGTGGTAATCACGATAGTCTTTTTTAGTAATCAGTCCGCCATAGCCATCACCTGAGATGTGCAGCATGCCATCTTTCACAGTAAAGATCTTACGAGGATCTTCATAGGCAGTCCCGCGATTCCAGACATACAATCCATCCAGATTTTTACCATTAAATAGTTTAATGACACCATCTTTGGGAGTGACGACTTTGTCTCCCGCTTCTGCCAATGAAGTACAAACCCCAACCAGACAGAGACAAGCAATTGTGAGCGAATTCTTAAGATGCATTTGAGCGTTCCTGAACTAAAACGAAAGTTAAATTCTTTAATAAAATTAAGTTATTGTATGGAACGACTCTCCGCAAGAACGAAGACAAAAAAACTTACGACTCTTGTCAAAATAGGTAAATGGTCGTTTTCTCAGGTAGATTTCACCGAAACAAGCTTTATTCAGTATCATTCAGAACAAAACAAAAGCGATTTTGTTGGCGCTGAAATGGGGTTTCGTCGAGTGAATCGGGATTCCCTGTAAGAAACCCGCCCCAGTCGGCCGCCGAGGCACCCCAATGTCCGGTTCTCACTCGTCTGATCGCTTCGTCTCGCGGATCTCGAAACACTTTTCCCTGAAATTTAAGGACAGGGCTTCCAAGACTCATTGCGTCTCCTGTTTCTAAGAAACGAAACGATAGTGTGTTGGCAACTCCGAGGTTCGATGCCTTAATGGGAAATGAATAATCTTCGACCAAATTGGGTGTGAGCTCACCAACTATCTTATTGTTGAATAATACTTCCACTTTGCCAGAGTTGACTTTGCGGTTTTTTGCATTGGAATTAGCTTTACCAACAGAAAACTCAAGCAAAGCGTCATCTTGAAATTCCAATGGGCCTGAATTGTTGGCAACGACAAACTTTCTAGAATGGACTTCTCTGGTGGCAGTGCTTCTGACATCGAACTGGAGATGACCTTCAGGAAGTGAAGTGGAATCGATATTCGCGGTAAACAGTGCGCGATAGAACGGTTGACCGATTTTATGCATCGGTTTCCAGTCAGTACCATTGACAGAATATTCCAGTGTTTCATTGGGTTGAGGCTGAACCAGATGCGCCTGGATTTCCACGCGTGCTGTCCAAGGGGCACCCATACGATGCGAAACAATCGCGATTCGTTGCCCCAGTCCTTTATAGAAGTAATCCATCTGCTCCCCCTTGACGCGATAGATAAGGTATCCTTGTGGGGAAAGATCAGGACAAAGTTGGTGCGCTTTCGGGTTCCACCAGCAGCCAGCTAAAGCGCCTCCTGTTCGATAGGGAACGGGTCGCCTTTTGTTAGCAACAACATGATCATCGCCAACAAGCTGCAGTCGGACATCATTCTGCTGTGCCATCTCAAGAAAACCGGGACAGTGCTTAGCTAAATCGGCTTCGGATGTAGTGACAACAAACGTCCCTGGAGACCGATGAGACATGTCTTGCTTCATCCATTCTGCATGGACTGGCTGTACTTCAAGAGTAGGATATTCTAATTTTTGACCGTTTACCAGATTCTGTATCTGACCGAGGTGATAACCATAATCCACTGACATAAAATGGATTTTGCCATATTCAAACGAAAAGAAATGCGGTCCGAGATACTCCCAATACATCGGCTTGGCACAGCGGTGGTCCCCGCGTGGAAACTCTTTGAGTCGATAAGATGAATCTGTATGGTCTCCTGCCACATTGTAATAAGGCATGGTCAAATGGTTCATGATGCCGACATAATTCCGAAAACTGGCATGCCCGGAGGCAGGGGAACTCACAAGCGCTTTGTGGAGGTTCAGGAGGTCGCCACTGTTCACGACGAAACGGGGTTTCGGAGACAAAGCGTTCACTTCTTGTACGAATTCGCTCAAACCTTCCACTGATCTGGAACTCGTGGAGACGTGTGTGTCGGTTACATGCACGAAGATATAATCATTCTCGTCGTCGGTTGTCTGTTTGAGTTCGAAGTCGACTTGAGGAGCGAGAGGCTTGTACCAATCCCCTTGAATTTCATACCCCGAAGGGCGAGTGATATTGATAAACACGGCACTCTGGTGTGGGGTGAGTTCGTAAGCACCATTCACATCCGTTTTGACGACGGAATATCCGTCCGAGATGGAAACCCCCTTCACTCCCGTAGTTGTTTGATCTGACTGTAATACGACACGTCCTGTAATCAGTTTGGGAACCGGGGCTCCATAGTTTGGTTTCGGAGTTTTCTTAAGAAGGAGTTTAAGAATCTTCGAGTGCGGCTCTTTGGCAGTTTCCGCTTTTGTCTTATCGGGTAGCAGGGCAATGAAAAAACAACTGACAACATAACCAAGGCACAAAGCCAATCGCATTTTACTACTCCCAGGGGGTTCATCAAAAGATGGTCTCGAATATACTATGATTCAGCGAATGATAAAAAGACGCTTTAAAACTCGCCAAGAACCTCACCACCATTATAGGTTCCGAGAGCCGTATATGTATCTTGATTCATATTCTCGGAGAGAAACCGAACACGTCCATCCGCAAACACGAAGTGGCATCCACCAACGTGAACGCTACTAAAAAGATCATCTACATCGGTGCCATTAATCGGAAATGTGGCATTTGCATTGGAAAGGACATTCCTTGAATTAGTAGATTTTCCGACCCAAATTGATCCATTATGGTCTTTAGTGTCTGATTCTCCGACAATAAAGGTGTTACTTGTTCCGTCCGTGAAGTCTCGCATTCTGCGTGCACTGGTAGGATAAGTGAGAACGGATCGTACGGCTTTATAGTTTGATTTCCCATAGGAATCAATTTTTGTGTTCACTCCACCCATCGGATCAGAAGGGCACATGAAAGCAGGCAGAATTACCCTTGCATAGGCAGTCGCGCCTGTTGTCATAGCAGGAATGGTAGTCCAATCAACGTCCATCGCACCAGAGCCACTGATGTTATTATAAAGTGGTGCTTGATCCATGAAAGGCAGAATGAAGGTACCCCATCCAAGATCGTTGTTCATAAATGGAGTACCAGCAGGATGATTATCAACATAGGACGGTGGGAAGGTACGGTGTGTATCGTGGTAATTATGTAATGCCAGGCCGATTTGTTTCATGTTATTTTTGCAAGAGCTACGTCGCGCTGCTTCACGAGCTTGTTGTACTGCGGGCAATAGGAGTGCTATGAGAATGGCAATGATGGCAATCACAACCAGCAATTCTATTAGTGTGAACCCTTTTCGATTTTGTATAAGACTTCTCATCATTCATCTTTCTCTTTGATCAATTAAAATCATATTTGTTTCAGAAACATACTTCATTGACAGAATACGCACACTGCTTAACTTAACGACCACACTTCAATCGATTGGTTATTTATCTTCAGCGGTAACAATCACGCGCATGGCATTCATACTCTTGAGTCCCTCTGCCCTTGACAGAATCCAATTTAGGTAAAGTGAGGAACGGCCGGGCAAGAGTTTGATCTCGTCTTCAGCAACACGGACATGAGATTTTTCATACCGTACATCGGAATTGCCTAAAGATTGATCCGTTTGTAGAAGCAGGGGATCTGTTTGCAGGATGCCCAGAACTTGCCCCTTGAATTTAAGTTCCCCCTTCATGGTCAATGTTGTTTTTTGATCAGAAAACTCAGGATGTCCTGGGTGGTGGGCATCATGATGGAGATAGTACACGTCTACTTTGGTTCCCTTTTGAATCACATCTTCCTGGAATTGTCCCTTATTATTTTGGATGGGAACAAAACAGCGGATCTCTTCCGGTAAGCTGAAATTTTGCCGTTCCAGGAAGACATGAATGTATTCATTGCTGGTAAACTCACCAGATTTCAGACTGACGGGCAATTTTGACAGAAGCTTTAAGTCTCCTGAAAGTTGATGAATACGAGACTCTTGCATGAGGCATTTTGCAAAAAGAAGATCGCTGTCCGTGTCGCTTAAAACAATTTCTTTACCCGGTGATCGTTTGATAGATTGTCCCGCAGATAATCGTTGAGGCAGACCTTGAGGGCTTCCTTGCTTCAAACTGAAACCATTGACTGCCCCTTGAAAAACGTGTGTTTCAGAAACTCCTTCTTTATTCACATGCACGCCGAACCGGGTTCCTAAATCAATAATCTCAAGCGTGGGAGTTTGCACTTCAAAGCCGATTGCACTCTGAGAAACGTGAGCCGTCATAGTCCCCTGTAACAGACGTAGCGCATTTGAATTCAGAAACTGGAACGTAGTGGGACCGGCTATCACAACATCCACGCCCGAATCCATCTGAAGCTGAAGCACACCTTGATCAAGATGATACTGTCGTCCCGTTTGTAAATGATCGTTCACCACGCACAGAATATTTTGAGTCCTTAGCTCGCCATCAGAGAGTGCATCGACAATTGCGACGTTTTCTGGTTGATTAGAGTCAGAGACAATCAGCGGATCTGCCCACTGATACACGCCAAACCAGGATGTGAGTGTAATTGCGAGAATTAACATCGCCACCAAAAAAGATCTGGAGAGATAAAAAGTTGAATGAGAGGCGGTCGTCTCGTTAACCAACTTGCTGTACCATAGCTGAGACCGTTGTAATTCAGTCCATTCACGAATCACGGTCTCTTCACTGGAGACCTCGATCATTAAACGAGCAAGGTCTTCTTCAGTACAAAGTCGGAGTTCGAGTGACTTTATTTCATCACAATCAAGTTCATTAGCGAGATAGGCTTCGAGCAGGTCTCTATCTTTGGGCTGAATCATTGTGTTGCCTCCGAAGCAAGTTGCCTGGAAACACAATCACGAAGCATCGTTTTAATTCTCTTGAGTCGAGAGTAGATTGAGTGCACACTTTTTCCGGATTCTGAAGCGATGCCAGCAATTCCCATTTCAGATTCTTCGTACCGCATCACGATTAACTCTCGACTATGTGCGGGAAGCTTGTCGAGACACTTCATCATGGCATCACGAAAATTCAAACGAGACTGCTTTTGCTCCACCTGATTGACCGCATCTGCGAGCGCCGCAACTACGTGCGGATTGAAAGGTGTCTCTTTTTTCTTCTTTTTCAGGTGAGACAGTACTTGATGGAAGGCAATCTCGCGCACCCAGGGAAAAAATGAATTCTTCTCTTTAAGTTGCCCGAACGATTCAATCGCAATGACACAAACATCATGCAGAATATCTTCAGCATCCGTATGATCTCTCACACAGGAAAAAATATAGCTGTAGAGGGCAGTCCGATGTTGCATTACCAGACGTGTCTCCTCAGAACGATCTTTTATAAAACCTAAAGACATTTGTCTACTTTAAGAGAGTGCTTGTAAATCTCCGCGCTTACTAAGAGAAAGAAGCAGCTCCGTTTAGGCAGGAAAAATCACAAAATTCTAAAAAATAAAGAATTTCTGCTGTGAGAAAGCATGAATCCTAAGAGCACGGAGCGATGCCCTTTAAAATTCGTTTTCGTTTTGCATCTCTCATTTGACGAATACAAAACAGAATGTGATCGGTAATGTGTTTAGCCTAACTCGAATGAGTTAGAAAGAGAACCTCATCGTTTCAATTCTGATAAAAATGAAAACAACACGCATGCAAACACAATTCGTCGCTTCCAAAACCTAAAGAGGTGATAAAGAAAAGGACTTTGATCTCTGCAGGATTTGAGCGATTCCTGATAAAGGCTTAAAAAACAGCCGTTTATGTCTGATCGCTGGTAGCAACCGCAGCGGCATCATGCGGATGCAGGCTTTCGAGATGATTGATTTCGACTCGAAAATTGTTAATGCCTTCGTACTCCTCTAGAGCGGCCTTCAATTTTCGGGCTGCGTCTTCACAGAACATCAGGTTGGCTCCGTTCAACCGCGCGAATTCTTGCTCATCTTCGCGCTTGACTGCTGTTTGCACAGGGGTCGCGATGGCACGTTCGAGATAATCTATCAGTGATTCAATCGGAAAATCTTCCAATCCACTGTCTAAATCCACCGTGACATCAGCGTGGCTTCTCTGGCTGTGTGGGACTGCCAGAATTGCTTCCTGTGTTCCCAGCCATTGATAGATTTCATCATGAGAGAGTTCACTTCGGTCACCGAACGCATCTTCAAAAGCCTGCTGAATCAACTGCCGCGACAAGGCGGCTGAACAGGGACAGGCACTGGAATAAGTCAGTTGAACATGCAATTGGTGTTGAAACGTATTCTGCTTGAACGAACTGTGTATTGTAATGGGATAGGCGCGCCAGCCGGCATGATCAGAAAGTAACGCAGGTCGTTTCAGCGAATGTTCGTAGGTCAGAGTCAAAAAACTGTTGGAACTCATTCCCTCATGTGTCTGTACGAAATCTTTCAGAATTTCATTGACCAGAGGTAAAGAAAGTTCCTGGTCAGCCAGCCGACTATTCAAACTGAGAAATAGTCGAGACATATGGATCCCTTTGGTCTTCTCATCATCGAGGCTCACAGCCGCATCAGCACGAGCTGGCGTACGAAATATCTCACCCGAAGCATCACGAAGCCTGAGTACCAATTCTACCCCTGACATCCCGACACGCTCAAGAGTCCCCCCAATGAGTGGAACTGTTTCATTTGCCACATCAGGTAGGTTTATCGATGGTGAACTAATCCCTGCTACGGAAGATGGTCTCTGATTGTTACTCTGCTCCGCAGATTCCATTTGTTTGAGATTTAGTACATCGGAAACGAATTCAAACATTCAATCATTCTTTCGTCGGTTTGGCCCAGGTGAAACTCAGATTTCACAAAAGATTATCCCGTTTTTTATCAAATTGACATACAAGAACATACTGTAACAAAAAAACGCCACTATATCATTTAGTCGAGGAGATTCTTTTTTCAAGTATCAAAATTCCAGAATTACCATATTTTGATCGTAATAACCTTAAATTATGTATGGAATTACGAATAAATTCCATCAGCGCGAGTTCGTGGAGCTTTCGAGTTAGATCGGGCAAGACATTTGAGCCATTTATCAGCAAATAATAAATGCGTTACATTGAGTGAATCATTAACCGCCAGCATTCACTCTCGACTATTGATTTTTGCGGAAGAAATCGACAGCGTTCCGACCTTCTCCCAGCCTTGGGGAGGTTGTAATGTTTCGACGGGGATCGGCGGAGGTGCTTGCCCGATGAAACCTGGCCTTTGGAGGGGAGTGTACATGGAAGCCTGTTGAACATTCATCATGTTTGATTGTTGAGTTAAATAACTGGATAGCCGATTCGTTTCGGTATGCAGCGGATTCAAAGATAGTGCCTTTGTCACGGCAGGATAAACTTTCTCCATATCGTTCGCCTGTAAACTGGCATAAGCGAGGCGATACCAGTCGTCTGCGGTTGCATCGGAGCGATTTTTCATTGCCCGTTCAAGTGATGCTACTGAATCATTCCAACGCTGTTCCGCACCGTAGGCCACTCCCAGCAACCATTGAGCCTCTGATCTCTGATGGATTGTGGCTGCTGTATTATGGCAAATAGGACGCAATATCGGAGTAGCGCGGTTGGATTCCCCTTGTTTGATCTCAAGTGCAGCCAATTTTAATCGGGAAACAATATTGTAAGGCTCTGCCTGCAAAATCCTGTGATAGGTTTCTTCAGCAGCCGCATTCAAACCCGCTAATTCTTCCAATTCCCCCTTGAGCAATAAAGCACGAATATTCGTGGGATCAAGGTTCAAACCGAATTCCAGGTTTTTGAGCGCATCAGTATATTGTTTCTTTTGATGCAGTAAATAAGCCAAATCAATATAAGGTCTCGGATCGTCGGGAGAGAGAATGGTCGTTTTTTCTAACTGTTGGATTGCTTCTTCCGAAAAGCCATTCGTAATTAAGAATTCCGAAAGTTGGCGACGTACTCCTGCGTGATTGGGGTTTGAAGCCACTGCCTGTTTGAGTAGTTCAGCAGCCTGTTCCTGTTGTCCGCTTTCTGTTGCCTCACGAACCTGTTCAACGAGATCCTGTGATTCAGAATCTCTGACAGCCATTTTCTGAGTCCAACTTGCACACCCACTACAAATCCCACAAATCAGCCCCAGCGCACAAAAAGTCCGTATCAGACTCGTCGAGCTGAATATGTTGCATGCGAGCATGTTTTCAGGACGATCTCTCATCGGACGTGGTTATCATCCTCCATGAAGATAAAAATCGCAGAGAAATTTTGAATCAGTTAAGATCGAATTCAGTGAACACTCTGCGGGCTTCAGACCGGGTAACTTAGCATTTTATTGAATTTCAGGGTAGAGGAACTCACCCGATCTCCTTCAAACTGATCTGGGGAGCAATTTGGGGGCTGTCAGCGAAAATTTCCGTTTGAACTCAAATGGAATTTGATAAATTAAGTCTTGATATTAAATCAACTTATATCAATTTATTGATGCCTGATATTTGCCTGAATCGAAGGAAAAATGCGTATCTCCTTCAAATCACGAGCCATCAACAAACTTCGGACTTTAGAGAAATTAGAAACAATCGAGAATGATTATGAATTGTCTCTCAAAAACTTAGTTTATCCGACCCAACCAATAATCCCAATCATTGACATTGGTAGGACCGTCAGGGTACAAAATGGATACTAATGGATTAGTCGCTTTATGTTTCGACATGATTGGAAATATGGTGAAATTGGCGTGATGGACTACGTCTTCTTTCGGCATGGCTTACTGCCCCTGGTCGTGCAATTGTATAGCTCGATTTTAATAAGGTCGAATGAATGATGAGTCTACTGAAAAACATGAATCTGAAGAAAGTTTGCCTCACGGTCGGATGTATTCTGACAATGGGCTTGGTCTCGCTGGCTGAATCTGACGCGGGGGTAATTCCCTGGACTTACAATGCCCTCTTTGGACCAAGTCGAAATGGTCCCATGCACTATGGCACCGGTTATGCTCCTCGGACCTATTCAGCCAACTACGGTGGTTACGGAATGATGAGTCCTGGAAACTGCTGTGGGACTCCCGGTTATGTGTCGTATTATGGCACTCGCGGACAAGCCAGACGCCAGTCACGTGCCGCTTATCGCTGGTATCTGATTAACAATCCTCAAGTTGTCGGTGTCAGCTACAGAAATTTTGGCGGTGGCAATTCCTATGGATTTGCGGGCGCCGCTTATGGTCCTGGTTGTTGTTCTCCCTGTGGGATAGGAGGCTGTGCAACCGGAGCTTGTGGATCCAACTGTAGTACTGGCCAATGTGGCGTCTCTTATAATCCTGCTGGAGCCAACACACCCACACCAGATCCTGCATCCGGTAAAAAGGTTCCGGAACCGCGTGAAATTGAAAGCACGACTCCCAAAACATTTGCCGATGATCCCATGCCTCCCGGCGAATCAAAGTCAAACGTAGAAGACTCCGGGTTTGGGGCACGTCGCTATGAACGAAGTCCCATGGATACTCCGATGCCCAAAAGCGAATCAAAGGATGTATTTGAAGTGCCTTTAAAGCGGGGGGGATCTGAGACTCCGATGCCAGGCGGAGGCACTAAATTGCCCGAATTCGGAACAGAAAAAAAACAGGATGACTTCTTCGGGAATGAGTCTGATAAGACAAAAGCATTCAAACCCACTCCGGATGGAAAGATTCCAAAGACGACTATTCCTAAAAAGAAAGCAGCTCCCACAAAGGAACCTGCTGAAAAAGCTCCCAAGGCAGAGCAGGAAACCAAGTTTCCTCAGTTGAGAGTACGACCTTTGAATCTGGACCAGAAGATCACGTGGAAATCAGTTCCCAGAGCGGAACGATTGACAATTCGTGCTCATTTTTCTGCTCCTCAAATCACCAAACAGAGTATTCCGACAAATTCTGGTTGGTTTGCTATCACCGATTCCACAAAAATTGCTAGTAAATAACCACTGAGGGAATAGAGAATCAACAAAGTGCAAGTGCATCCCTGCCTTGCACTTTTTTTATGCGCCGATCGCGTTATTGTTAATAACTGAAGACAAATCATTTTATTTCAGTTGATAAGACTAATAACGCGGACAGAAAATATGCAAAACTCAGAAATTGCACGCCAATTTGAGGAACTGGCCGATTTGCTGGAGATTCAAGGGGCGAATCCCTTTCGCCTGCGCGCGTATCGTAATGCGGCCCGCACGATCTCAGGACTCCCGGAATCCATCGAAGACATCGCTAAAAACACTCCGAAGGAATTGCAGTCCTTACCGGGAATTGGCAAAGACCTCGCAGAAAAAATTGAAACAATTGTAGAATCGGGAACGTTGCCTCAATTAGAAACATTGAAGGAAGAAATTCCCGCAGATGTAGTTCGTATGTTAAATATTCCCGGCATCGGACCTAAGAAAGTCGCTTTTCTCTTTTCTGAGCTCTCAATTCACTCGCTTGATGATCTCAAAGCGGCTGCAGAACAGGGAGTTATTGCTGAGCAAAAAGGATTCGGAAAAAAAACAGCACAAATTATCCTCGAAGGACTCGAACATCTGAGCCAGGCAGGAAATCGAGTCCGACTCGCAGATGCCAAAGCACAGTCAGATGAAATCATACACGATCTGCAAACACTGGATTCCGTCCAGCAAATTTCAGAAGCAGGAAGTTGTCGGCGGCGTAAAGAAACGGTCGGCGATCTGGATATTTTAATTACGTCTAACGCCCCAGGCGCTGTCATGGATGCGCTGGCAAACCATCCGTTAGTCAACACCGTCCTGGCGCGTGGAGAAACCAAACAACGAGTCCGATTAAATTCCGGTTTGGAGATGGATTTGCGCGTTGTATCCGAAGAGTCGTATGGGGCAGCACTCCTCTATTTCACCGGCTCCAAAGAACATAATATCGTGCTCAGACGCCGCTCCCAGGAACGAGGGCTCAAACTCAACGAATACGGTCTGTTTCGCAAGGACAAGCTCGTTTCCGGTAAAACAGAAGAAGACGTTTACCAAACACTCGATCTCCCCTGGATTCCTCCCGAAATTCGCGAAAATCGAATGGAATTTACAGCCGTCGAAGAAAACAAACTACCAGAGTTGATAGAGTTAAAACAGATTCGTGGCGACTTACACATGCATACAACAGCCACAGATGGCACCGCTTCGATTCTCGAAATGGCAGAGGGTGCCAAGGCTAAAGGCTATCAGTACATCGCCATCACAGATCACTCAAAGCGCGTGACCATGGCGAACGGATTGGATGCAAAACGCTTACGCGCTCACTGGAAAGCCATTGAGAAAGTGCAATCAAAAATATCTGGTATTCAAATTCTGAAAGGAATCGAATGTGACATTCTGGAAGATGGCAGTATGGATTTACCCGATGACGTTTTGAGTGAAGCAGACTGGGTTATTGCCGTTTTACACTACGGTCTGAAACAATCGCAGGAGCAAATCAATCAACGGCTGTTGAATGCCATTCAAAATCCTCACGTCTCCATTCTCGGACATTTATCAGGCCGATTAATCGGGAAACGCCCTAGTGCTGACCTCAATTATAGTGAAATCCTCAAAGCGTGTGCCGACCATGGTACAATGCTGGAGATCAACGCACATCCCATGCGTCTGGATATTGATGATATTCACGCCGCCAAAGCCAAAGAGCTGGGTATTCCGATCGTCATTAACACAGATGCTCATAGTGTGAAAGGCTTAGATGTGATGCAATACGGCGTGTATCAGGCGCGACGTGCAGGTTTATCCAAAAAAGATGTCGCCAACACCAAAACCTGGAAACAATTTCAAAAGTTGTTAAAAAAATAGAGGTAATCTTTAATCTTCACGCTTCAGATTCCCGTTATCGTTTGCAAATATTCCTACTTCACAGGAAGTAAAATAGATGTCAAATTCATTAGAACTCATGATTCGTTCGGGAAATCCATTTATTTCTATTGAAACACTGGATGAACAGCGGGCGTTGAAAGCGATTCAAAATGTCGCGACGGATTTAAAAAAGCCACTTTATGAATGGTCTGCAACAAATGGCCTGTGCCAAGTTGAAGATTCTCTTTTAAAATCAGCATCGGTTCCTCCCGGCAAACCGGAGCAGACGCTCGCTTATATCCAAATGAATGCTGAGAATCAGATTTTCGTTTTTAAAGATCTCGGTGCCTATTGTCGAGACAATATCGTGAATCGCATGCTGCGCGATCTTATGGAAACCTGCCAGAATAGCAAAACCACATTGATCCTTGTAGATGCATTCCCGCTGCCTGATGAAATCAAACGGTTTACGGTTCGCTATGAATTGGGTTGGCCAACCACGGACGAATTGTCTGCTGTCATCAAACAGACCTACAATAAAATCAGAAAAGAAAGTCAGACAGAAATCACCGCCAAACTCACTCGACGAGATATGGAGCAACTCGTTCAGACAATGCGGGGACTGAGTTGCAATGAAGTCGAACGCGTTATCAGCTCTGCCATTTTGCAGGACAACGATTTAAATGCCAACGATCTACCGCACGTCATTGAAGCAAAACGAACTCTTTTAGGTTCGACAGGCTGTCTGGAATCTATCGCCGTCGATGTGAAATCTGAACAAGTCGGCGGGCTTAATAAATTGAAAGACTGGTTAAAACTACGTCGGGGAGGATATTCCAGAAAAGCACAAGAATATGGAATCGAACCTCCACGAGGAGTGCTCATGCTGGGGGTTCCCGGTTCCGGAAAAAGTTTGTGTGCTAAAATGGTTGCCTCTGACTGGAGTATGCCCTTGCTTCGATTAGATCCCGGAATGCTGTACCAAAAATTTATTGGTGAAAGTGAAAGCCAATTGCGGCAAGCCTTATCGCAGGCAGAATCGATGGCACCCGTAATTTTATGGATCGACGAAATCGAAAAAGCGT
Source organism: Gimesia aquarii (assembly GCF_007748175.1). Taxonomy (NCBI): domain Bacteria; kingdom Pseudomonadati; phylum Planctomycetota; class Planctomycetia; order Planctomycetales; family Planctomycetaceae; genus Gimesia; species Gimesia aquarii. The sequence continues at coordinate 1,535,886 of NZ_CP037422.1, read as the reverse complement.
TTGCCTCGGCGGCATCCTCTTCAGCAGATGGCGGATTATCCAAGCGCATGTTTGGAACCCTGCTTGCCTGGATGCAAGACCATCGCCATCCGATTTTTATCATCGCTACTGCAAATGATATTTCTGCTTTACCTCCAGAACTGATGCGCAAAGGACGCTTTGATGAAGTCTTTTTTGTGGATCTACCCAACTCTGCATCCCGTGAACAGATTCTGAGTATTCATCTCAAACGCCGCAATCGGGATCCGGATCAATTCGACATACGCTCTCTGGCAGCGATGGCAAATGAATTTACTGGCTCCGAACTTGAACAGGCAGTCATGTCTGGCTTATTTGCTGCATTCTCTGACAATGCGGAGCTCGAAGATCGACATATCGCTACCGAAATTCAGAAAACGAAACCATTAGCCATTTTGATGAAAGAACGCATAGCAGAACTGCGCAATTGGGCTAAAAACCGTTGTGTTTCTGCCGATTAAAGTTCTTCTCTCACAAAATCCTGCCTCGAAATACCTTCAAAATCATTCTTCTTTGTGTTGCCTTTTATCAACATGCATGTACAACATATTTAACTTTTTCAATATTTGATACCAAATTCCATTTCTTGAACCAACGAGTTGAAAAACCGTGTGAAATGCGGGACAATTACCTATAGTCAAACGCTCAAACTCCTTATTTCAATCCGAGGATATTTATGATCTCGCCTAGTACATTCAGAAGAGTGCTATTTTCCGTCTTGGGGCTTTCTCTGGCAATTTATGCCTGCACAGCGCGTGCTGAAGAGAAGTCTGAAAAAGCCAATGATGTCAAAATCAAAGACATCACGCTCAAAATTCCCTCCAACTGGAAAAGTGCTCCCCCTTCCAATAAGCTTCGCTTGGCACAATTTACAATTCCAGCAGTCAAAGGCGAGAAAGAACCAGCAGAGTTGGTCGTTTCCTCTTTTGGTGGCACGGGTGGCGGAATGGCTGCAAATGTCAATCGCTGGGTAGGACAGTTCGCTGCAAACGAAGATCGCAAAGTCAAAGTGACTCAGGGCGAATCGAAACTCGGTAAATATGTATTCGCCGATCTTTCGGGTACCTATAACAAATCAATCGGTCCTCCGTTTTTAAGAAAAACAACACCAGTTCCCGACTCACGTATGCTCGGTGTGATTCTGGCTGTCGAAGGGAAAGCATATTACTTTCTCAAGTTGACGGGACCAAACAAAACAGTCGCATCAGTGGCAAACGAACTCCGTGCTGCTTTTGGCGCCAACGCCAAAGACGAAAAGCCATTCGAACAATAACGAATGGCTGATTTTTTTTCGCGATGGAATAATTTCGGATTGTTAACAAACCTCCTTTCAACACTAAATCCTGCCTCACTATGATCGACTACCCCAACCATGCCTCCAGGCTGAGTGTTCCTCTACACCTGACCGGATTTCTGCTTCTTTGTCTCTGTCTCATGGTTACGGGGAAGAATCTGGCAGGAGAAGAAATCGATCCCGAAGAAGACGATTATCCACCGGGGCTTTTGGCAACCTATCAGGTGGGAGAGAAACGTATTCAACGGATCGACCCCGATATCGCGTTTAACTGGGGCAAGCAAGCACCTTTGCCTCAACTATCTGCAGACAAGTTTTCTGCAGAATGGACCAGTCTGATTCTGGTGAAGCAGCCAGGTAAGTATCAAATTTCCGCTTACATTGAAGGCGAAATCAAAGTTGAAATTGACGGCGAAACAGTTCTGGAAGGCAAACGTGACACTCCCGGCTGGATCGTCAGCCCTAAATATGATCAGAACTTTGGTGAGTTTGAGCTACAAGTCACTTATCAAAAGATTTCTTCTCAGGCGCGTGTCCAATTATTCTGGTCTTCAAACCTGTTTGGACTGGAACCGATCCAGGCAAATCTCCTCTATCGGGAAGAGGGAAATCCAGAGGTCGCGCAAATTTCCCGTGGTCGCACTCATTTCGATGCCCATCGCTGTAATCGCTGCCATCAACGGGACCACCAGTTAACCAGCCCCGCTGCACCCGACCTGACATCTGTCACAACGGCACTGAATCCAGAATGGTTGATTCGAAAAATCCAGAATGACGATTCTGTTTCCGCACATGCGAAAATGCCATTCTTTGGATTTAACCAACAGGAAGCAGAAGCAGTTGCCGCCTATCTTTCCGCCCATTCAAAAACGGCAAAGCTTCAAAAAATCCCCGGTCCCAAAAAAGACAAAAAGACAAAAAAAGTTCCGACCCGCGATGAGGAACGGCGTTCCGGAGAAATTCTGATGCGTTCGGTCGGTTGTCTGGCCTGCCATACGATTGATGGAAAAGGCAACCAACAACCCTTTAGCGGTGGTGACCTGAGTAGCGTTGGTGAGAAGCGCAACACAAGATGGTTCTATACCTGGCTGTCGGATCCTCAGAAATTAAATAAAGATCATCGCATGCCGGTAATCAAGCTCAGTTCAACAGAACGACGCCAACTGGCATACGCGCTTTCTGAACTGAAACAGACAAAAATTCCCGTCGGCAAAAAACAAACTACCAAAAAGAAACTGATTGCCGATGGAAAAAAACTGATCGCTCAAGCTCGCTGTACTGCCTGCCATACGATCCCTGGCATCGATAAACCTACACAAACCGTTGTGGATCTCTCAAAACCAGTTCAGAACTGGGATAACTCCTGTCTCGCTGAAACGCCAGATCTGGCCATAGGACGCCCCGCCTATCGTACAATAGACCGCGAAGCAGTCGAAGCTTATCTCAAATCCAGCTACGGAAAACTGGCCGCGGAAAATGAATTCGACCGCGGTCGTTATGTTCTGGAACAACGGAATTGTATTTACTGTCACGAACGCGACAAACATGAAGGCATTACCCAAATTGCGGGACAAATGGCAAAATTCGATCCCGCACTTGCCGGACAGAGTGAAGCAATGATCCCCCCTGCTCTGACAGCGGTAGGAGACAAACTCAAACGAGAGGCACTTTCGGAGGCCGTCAGTGGCGAACAGAAAACGATCCGCATGCCCTGGCTGCACGTACGCATGCCGCGTTTTCAACACACAAAAGCAGACAAAGAAGCACTCCTGGATTATCTCGTGTCGCATGATCGTGTCCCTGATGACGGACCACGACAACCTGATTTTATGATTGACTCTTCTGACCAGAATCGGGCACAACTACTCATCGCCGGCCAGACCATTACCGGCGCCAAAGGTTTCAGTTGTATCTCCTGTCATGTACTCGGCGATTACAAACCACGCAACGTTGCGTTAGGCACGCGTGGATCCGACTTGCTGATGCTGGGAAAACGGATGCGGAAAGAATACTTCCTGCGTTGGGTACATAATCCCCTGCGAATTGTTCCCGGCATGGAAATGCCAGCCTTGAAAAAGAGCGTTCCCAAAGTACTGGGGGGCGATATCAATCGTCAGTTGGACGCCATTTGGCTGGGTCTGAATGATCCCCAATTCAAGGTTCCTACCAACCCCTCCGTTGTCGAACAGTTCCTCACTGTAGCGGCAGGCGAACCGGCGCGCATCGTACGAGACGTCTTTACTAATCCCAAAGAAACCGGCGGCGGGTATGTGGCCCGCGCGTTTGCCATCGGTTTTGATAATGGTCATAACCTGTTGATCGATCTGGACCGTTTTTCGCTGGTTCAATGGACACTAGGAGATTTAGCGCGTCAACGCACCGAAGGCAAAAGCTGGTATTGGGACATGGCGGGTTCCCCCATTGTCTCCGGCTATGAACGAGGCAACGACTTTGCCTTAGTGAAATCAGGCAAAGAACCGATGTCGGTCATTTACCCGTATCTGCAAAATGGCCTGGCAGGGGCATTACGCAGCTATCACTCTGATGGAAACCAGATAACTCTCAATTATGAGCTCACCTTCAAAGTAAACGATCAAAAAATAACTGTTGAAATTTCAGATACCTACAAAACACTTCCTGAACAACAAAATCAATCGGGTTGGCAACGAACCATCAAAGTCAGTCATCTTCCTGAGGGATACGAACTCTATGTGGGACGTATCCGATTTTCAAAAAGCATTGGCAATCCACAAATTTCGGTAGTGAAAAACCCACAAGCCAAGTGGATGCACATCAGCGATAATAATTCACACGAATATGTTAAAATGAATCGCGACTCTGCGGGACACGAATCATTGACACTAGAATACCTTTGCAATCTCAAGGCAGACGCGCTGCAAGTCAAAACAAAACCCAAGCCTAAACTTGCACTCGAAAAAGTCACCAGTGCCCCCGGCTTTGATGGCGTTCGTCTCCCCTTGGACCGATCCATCATGCCGACTGCATTCGCCTGGCTCGATGATGGCACACTTGCTTTCACATCCCTGAAAGGTGACGTCTTTCTCGCAAAAGATACCGACGGTGATGGCGTGGAAGATCAAATGATACTGTTTGAAGAAGGACTCTCTGCTCCTTTCGGGATTGTTACCGATGGAACCGATTTAATTGTCTCGCACAAACCCGAGGTGTTACGGCTTTCTGATACCAATGGAGATGGTCGCGCTGACAGACGTTCGGTCATCGCCACCGGTTGGGGACTGAATGATAATTATCATGATTGGGCTACGGGATGCATTCGTGATAGTGAAGGCAATCTGTATATAGGACTCGGTAGCGATTATTCACAAATGCAACGCCCCGATGACCAGATTCGTTGGCGAGGTAAAATTCTCAAGATCAGTTATAATGGTGATATTGAGCCATTAGGACACGCCTTCCGCTATCCCATAGGGCTCGGCATTAATTCCAAAGACGAAATCTTCGTTTCCGATCAACAGGGTGTTCAAAATACCTTTAATGAAATTAATTTTCTAATCCCCGGCAAAGCCTATGGTGTTCCAAGTCAATCTGATTTACGCGCAAAACAGAATTTGAAAGAGACGAGAGCTGCGATCCAAGTTCCTCACCCCTGGACGCGCAGCGTTAACGGCTTGACGTGTATTCCAAAACAGTTCCCCAACCCGGCTCTATTCGATCAGGGTCTGGGCTGTGAATACAATCACCGATTACTGATTCGCTTCACCACACAAAAAGTAGGCGACTCGCTACAGGGCGCCACGTATTACTTCACGCGGGCCGACGTACCTCCCGATGAGAAAAATTTCACGGGGCCCATGTCAGTCGCCGTCAGCCCCAAAGGAGATATCTATGTCGGCAGTATCCACGACAGCGGCTGGCTCGGCGGCCAGAATACTGGTTCGATTACAAAACTGACGCCCAACGGTAAATTCCCGAACGGCATCAAGGAGTTACGAGCCACTTCCGATGGTTTTGAACTCGAATTTTTCAAACCCATTGATGCAAAGAAAGCCTCTAATAAAGACGCCTACACCATTGCCGGTTACACCCGCGTCTGGAGCGGCAGCTACGCCAGCCCCGACAGCGGCCGCTATAAAGTCAAAGTGGAAGAGGTGACTGTTTCCGATGATCAGAAAACGGTTCGCCTGAAAGTCAACGAACTCAAAGAAAAATTCGTCTACGAAGTTAGCTGCAAGCAAATCGGTCAACAGGGAACCAAACTCTTCCCGGTTACAGGACACTATTCGATGAACCGAATTCCTGAAAGATAAGTTTGAAATCAGGAATTTTAATTTCCCAGAGATTGGCTTGATCTTTCTTCGCAATATATTTTGAAGAGAATCTGTTCTCTCGGAATCCATGAATCTGCTTTAATGTCGTGCTGTACTTATTTGATGGTGATGTAAAATTACTTCTTCTATATTTTAATGTTTTAAGAAGCTGTGGTTCAATTTTCATTTCTTCAAAGGGAGATATGAACAACCCGTAATAAGGTTTGTTATAGTAAGTCCAGTAGATTCCTGATTCGGATATTTCGATCGTTGGAATTTGATTGACCGAATTCAACTCATTCAGCTTCATCAATTCGCTCTTCCGAAGTAAATAGATATTAGGTGCGAAATAATCTCCCTGAAAGATTTCAATGTTCTGTTGCCAAACTAGTTTTTGAAGATCAAGATCTTCAAATTTTCCATCTACCTCCAAGGGACAGGGAGTCACCTGATTATTTTTCACATCAATCAAATAAACACCTTTCACCGGCTGCTTACTCAGATCACGCCTGTAGGTCCACCAATAGTGTTGCTGAAAACTTCGTTCTGAGTTCAGGTAGAACTGATTAACCGAAGGGGATGATTGGGATGGCTCCATACGGCGAAAATCACATAGCAGATAATAGTCTTCGTTTTCAGGTTGCGTAGGCCAGTTAACTTCAAATTGAACAGGAACTTCCTCCGGAACTCCCGCAGGGCAGACAATTGTCTCTTCATACTTTCTTCCCGGAATCGCTGAAATATTATTAAACCTGTAGAGATCTTCGTTCCATGGGGAATGCAATTTCAAGTGATATGTTCCCCAGGGAAGCTTGCCAAAATCCAGTTGTCCCATTGCATCGCTAGTAGCATTTACTTTGAAAATTTCATTGTTATCTTCAATTTTAGCCAATGTACCAGAAAAACCCGCTGCCGGTTTCCCGTCTCTCTTTTCCTGCACCAGTTGAAACAAAATTTGATTCATTTCTTCCGAACTGGAATCTATCTGCGTAGCTTGCCCTCGCTTCAGTTCGTCCAACTGTTTTAATATTTGCTGATCCATATTGGCAACCACGACTGGCTGTGGCCGATCTACGATGGCAGCCAATTGTGCCGCCAAATTTTGGTTAATCGCCTGACTTTCTTTCATCAAAGACCAGGCAATTCCAACGACCGCAATACAACAAACGGCCATCACAACAGAAACTCCGGTCATAATTCGTTGAGACATAATTTTCTCCTTCATAGCATCGAACCAAAGTTGATGCGCGATTTTAACTGGATCACCAAACTGTTTTATTACACGCTCCTGCGCTAACCGTTCATCAGAATTTTTCAATAGTTCTCGGTTTAACGCACAGCTAAAGTGATCGGTCAATTCATCGAGTATATCCTGCCTGAGTGACGAGGGCTCATCGTCGCGCTTGGGAGGAAAATCTTCGAGACTAATTTCAGGCCAAGCCACTTTGTGCTCCTTAAATTCATCCAATGATGAAAAGACGCCACTCTTCCCGGTTACAGGGCACTATTCAATGAACCAGATTCCGCAAGAGTAAATTCCATTGAGGGAACCTTAATCTCCCAAACATTGGGTTGATCTTTCAATGCCGTATAGGTCCATACTTCTGTTAATAGAATGCCATCTATCGTTTTCGTATGTAATGCCGATCGATTTAAAATTGAATCGTCAATAATAGATATAAAATCGATACTTTTGAATGGCACAATAATTGAGGTAAAAGGGATATAAGCCTCTTCTTCAAGAATGACATCGTCTGCAGTGGTACCAAAAGTGCTACTAATTCTCGTGGATGGATCAAATGGGATGGTTCTTACGCTCTTATTCACAGAAACAATACAGGATCTTGGTAAATTTAAAGAGGATAGTTTCTTCAAATCATGTTTCTGGATTAAGTAAATGATAGCTAATGTATAATTCTCTCCTTCAATTATGTTGATGGATTGCTTCTCTACCAAGGTATTCTGGTCAAGATCTTTATATTCTCCCTGTTGATCTAAAGGGCAAATACTCACTTGATTTTCTTTGTCAATCAGATAAACCAATGGTTGATCCTCGCCAGTAAAAAATTGCCCATTACTCGTCCAACGGACATGACCTATTCTCCGAGTAAGGAGCTGTGCGCTTCCTGAACTCTCTGGGGAACGAAAATCACATAACAAAACCCAATCTTCTGACTTGAGCTTGTCTGACCAATCGACTTGAAACTGAACTGGCACACGTTTGGGAGCAGCAGTGGGGCAGACAATCGTCTGGGAATAGCTGTGCCCAGGAATCGTTGTAAATTTTGACATCGTCGCGTATTCATTCCAATGCGAATGTATCTGCAAGGAATATCTTCCGCAGGGTAGTTTTCCAAAATCGAGTTTCCCGGACTTATCGACAACGGCACTTAGCGTAAATGAATCAGATTTACCCCCTGATTTTGTTAACTGCCCCAAAAAACCAATAGCTGGTTTTCCAATGTTGGTTTCTTGAACTAATTGAAAAGAAATCTGGCTCGTTTGCTCAGTAACAGGAATTGCCTGATCACGCTGTACCTGCTTCAGTACATCCAAGGGTTTCAATATCTCCTGATCCCTATTCTCCACCGCGACAGGTTGCAGTCGATCAGTGATGGTAGCCAACAGAGCCATTATATTTTGATTAATCGTCTGACTTTCTTTAATCAAAGACCAGGCGATTCCAACAACCGCAACACAACAAACCACCATCACAATAGAGACACCAATCATAATTCGTTGAGGCATACTTCTCTCCTGCACTGCATCAAACCAGAGTTGGTGGGCAATTTTGACAGGCTCACCAAACTGCTTAATCACTTGCTTGTCTTTCACTCGGCTTCTTTAATAACACACGATTCAATGCACAGCTAAAGTGATCAGTCAGTCCAACAAGCATATCCTTTAAACTACGCGAGCCCATTATCGTGCTGAGGAGGACTGATCTCAGACCAACCCACTTTGTATTCCACACTATTGATTCATCGCAAAAGAACAATCCGTTTTAATCATTGAGTATTATTTCGATGAATCGAATGATGAAGTAAGAAAGTCTAATTTAGGTAAATCAATCTTCCAGACATTGGGTTGATCGTTTGAAGTAGTAAAAGTGAGTAGCTGTTGTAATTGGATACCATCTGGTTCCACATCGCCTCCGAAGTCCGTTCCTGGACCAGGCTTCGCGTTTATAAAGGGAATCAAAACACATGTCACTGGAAAGCCACCTCCAACACGTGTCACTGGAAGGCCACCTCCAAAAGACGAGTTCATTCGATATGCAGAATCAAAAGGATTATATCGTTTTATACCACCTTGCAGCTGATTGACGACATGATATGGCTTCGACTTGTCGAGCTCTGAAAGTTTCGTCAAGTCCTGCTTGGGGACGAGATAGATCAACGACAATGGATATTGTCCCTCTCTCAAGTGAATAGATGGTTGTACTGCCAACGTTTCCGGCTTCAGATCTTCATATTTTCCATTCACACCAAGCGGACACGGCATTATATTGTTCTCCCGGTCGACCAGATAGACGCCCTTCTCACTCGGTTGCAGATCACTTTGATCAAAAAACCATGTATGATCCTGTATAATTCGATGAGTATTGAGTTCAAGTCGACGGGGACTTGTCATGCGACGAAAATCACAGATCAAGTACCAGTCTTCTGATTTGAGTTTCTCTGGCCAATTGACTTCAAACCGAACAGTAATCTTATTTGGCTCACTCGTAGGGCAGACAACCCACTGGGAATAGTCTCGTCCCGGGATCATCGAAATGTTCGACAGAGAACACCATTCATTCCAGGGACTATAGAGCGACAAGTAATATTTTCCCCAGGGAAGTTTTCCAAAATCCAGTTGTCCCTTTGCATCACTAACCGCATCTACACTAAACGTTTCTGTTTGCTTTCCTGACTTTGTCAGTTTCCCCTTAAAACCCACCGCTGGTTTTGTGGCTTTGGTATCTTGAACCAGTTTAAAAGAAATGTTGTGCATTTCACTAATTGAACTTTTGCCCTGCGTTTTTTGTTTTTGATTTAACTGCTCCAATTGTTTCAAAATTTGCTGGTTAATATTGGAGGGTTCAGCCGGCTTTGATTCCACACCAAAACCACCTGCCATCATTTCACCTTCGCCCATTCCCATCGCTCCCATCATTCCAGACATACCCATGTCGTTTGCTGATCGTGATGGTCGTTGCGAATCCGCCAGGACCTTTAATTCGCGTACGATGGCTTCATTGGTACTCTGCAAACTTTTGACAACTGTGGAATCAGCCTGAGGTCTGTCGGCTATCACCGCCAGTTGGTCCAGCATCTGACGATTTACCAACTGACTGTCTCGCATTAAAATCCAGGCAATACCAACCACAGCGATACTGCAAACGGCCATCACGGCTGAAATTCCGGTCATAATTCGTTGAGACATAATTCTCTCCTTCATTGCATCAAACCAGAGTTGGCGGGCGATTTTAACAGGGTCACCAAAATTTTTGATTACACGTTCTTGAGCCAAACCCTCGTCTGGATTCTTCAATAACTCGCGATTCAAAGCACAAACAAAGTGATCGGTCAGCTCATCAAGTATATCCTGCCTTAACGACGCGGGTTCATCGTCGCGTCTAGGAGGAAAATCTTCGATACTGACTTCAGGCCAAACCACTTTGTGCTCCTAAAATTCGATCAACGGCGGAAGAAAACTGCTTCCATTCCTGGCGTTTCTCATTAAGGACTTTTTGCCCTTGTACGGTCAACTCATAATATTTACGCCGTCGACCATCGACCTCTTTCCAAAAGGATTTCAGGAGCTTTTTACGTTGCATTTTATGCAATGCGGGATAAAGACTCCCCTCTTTCAGCTCGAATTCATTCGACGATCGATTGGTTACCTGCTGCGTAATTTCATAACCATACGTGGGCCCTTCGGAAACCAATTCCAGAATGAGCATCTCCAACGTGCCTGCAAATAATTGAGGATTCATCGTATTTACTCCAATACATAGGATAACTACATATCTAATATATAGCCGCTCTAGGTATTGACTGTCAAGATAATTTTTTGAGATTACAAAAAAGAGTGGGCTTGCTGCAATCCGTTCCAACCGCAACAAGCGGGAAGAGTAGGGTGCAGGCTCACACCCTATACAGGCTTGATATATAGAAAAACAGCCTCGACTTGCTCATCTTATTATTTAATACGGCCTGCGTTCGCACAGAATTGATAATAGACTTCTTCGGCCTTCAATAGCTGGTCGATCTCAACCCACTCATCGACGGTGTGTGCCTGCGCAATAGAACCGGGGCCGAACACCATTGCGGGTACCCCTCCCTGATTGACGCGCGCGGCATGTGTGCCATAGGGAACGCCTACTTTCTTATGACCGGATTCTACCGAATCGATGACAGAGAGTAACTGGTCGCTCCATTCGCCATTATTATGATCAGAAAGAGAAACACCGGTAATCCAGGGAGGCTGCATTTCAAATTCGAACGGCAGTTTCTGTTTGAGAAATGATTCTACCTGATTCATTACATCAATACCATCTTCACCCGGAATCACACGGCGATCAATTTCTATCGTGCAACTGTCAGGCACAATATTGACACTCTCCCCGCCTTCAATTACGCCAACACTCAATGTCGGCGGACCGCATAAAGGGTGGGCGTCTCTTTGCAATAATTCTTCGGCATGTTCCTGTAGCGCTTGCAAAACATCAGCCATCCGGTAGATGGCATTGATCCCATCCTTAGGCTGAGAACTGTGACAAGCTTTCCCTGTCGTTTTGATTTTCCAGCGCGTCGCACCCCGATGAGCCACTACAATATCCAACATTGTCGGCTCAGCGACTAATCCTAAATCGGGTGGCTCTGTCAATATCTGACTGAGACCAGAAGGTTTCTCCCAAAGTTTTACAAGATGATTGATTCCCTGCACTGTTGCCTCTTCATCACAAGTGCAGGTTAGAATCACATTAGCTGCATCAGGTGGATTCTCTTTTACCAGACGCGTAAATGCCATCAACATCGCTGCCATACCACCTTTGACGTCACAGGCACCCCGTCCATAGATACGTCCCTCTTTCTCGGTACCCTCAAAAGCGGGAACAATCATCGCCTCTGCGGGAACGGTATCCTGATGTACGTCCATTAGAATCGTTGGTCGCCCCGGCTTCAGACTGGTACGTGCAATGACATTATTTCGACCGGGAACGACTTCAATCGATTCATATTCCACTCCCAATTCAGTAAAATAGTCGCATAAAAACTGAGTCAGTTTACCTTCGAAATAGATATCACCCTTTACCGCGCGCCCCATGGGATTCACGCTGGGGATGGAAATGAGTTGTTTGAGCAGCCGGACGGCATCCATCTAGATTAGCTTTCTTCTGTCACTTATTTATTCATTTGTAGAGGCAATTCGTGTCTTTATCTCTTATCAGCCAGTTTCCTGCATGCGAGACCTGATTTCTACTGATAACGCATTCCGATTCTTTAGATGGTTGAATTTTATAGGGTAGGCAGGCTTTAATAGAGGATAATTGTATTCCCATTTCAGACTGGCCTCGTGATCCAAGGAGCCTTTGATGCGAAACTTATTTAACTGGACTATCGTTTCAGTAACTCTGTTACTGATGTCAATTCATGTCTTAGCAGAACAAGACTCAGAGATTCCAGGCATCGGCCCTGTAGGTAAACCGGTGAAACTATTTACCGATTTTAAATTTACAGAGGGACCCGCATTTGATTTGAAAGGAAATCTCTATTTCACTGATATTCCCGATAACAAAATCTATAAGGTCAATTCAAAAGGAAAGCTTTCCGTTTTTCTGGAACCTTCAAATCATTGCAATGGTCTGATGCTGGATGGTGCCAATAATCTGCTGGCGTGTGAAATGGATGGGCGTCTTGTAAGTATTAATCTGAAAAACAAAAAGGTGACACCTCTGGCTACGGAATACCAAGACAATCGATTTAACGCCCCAAACGACCTCGTGGTTGACCGTACAGGTGGGGTTTATTTTACTGATCCGCACTATCGGGCCCCGGAGCCTCTTCCTCAGGGAAAAACCGCAGTTTATTATCGAGCCGCTGATGGAAAAGTGACACGCCTCGTCGACAATCTCAAGGCTCCCAACGGCGTGATTCTGTCACCTGACGAAAAAACCCTCTATGTCATTCCCAGTATGCAGAAGGAAATGTGGGCCTATCCTGTCACTGCGCCTGGAAAGATCGGCAAAGGGCGCGTTTTCTGCACTTTGCAGCAGCAGGAAGGATACAAAGAACCGGGTAGAGGGGGAGATGGCCTTACAATTGATACGAAGGGAAACCTCTATATTACTTCAGGCCTGGGCCTGCAGGTTTTCTCACCAGAAGGAAAACTGCTGGGAATCATTGAAGTTCCTGAAAAACCCGCAAATGTCACATTCGGAGGGAAAGATAACTCAAGCCTGTTCATTACCGCACGCACTTCGCTTTACCGCATCGATACGAAGGCCAAAGGGCATCGTTTTCCAGGCAAATCTTCCTGATTCAAGCAATACAACTGATAAGACTTGTTACGTCTGTTTCGGTTAATACCGCAGGTAAAATTATCTGAGCGCTGGTCTGGCTGAAAAGCCGATAAATAGGCCAGCGTTCTTTTTATTAAGCGAGCTGTCCAGGCCGAATTTTGTCTGTCTTCAGTTTCAAAATCAAAATATTTTTTCTGTTTATCATCTTCGATACACACGGGAATTGTGCTGACATTACCTAGAAGTCATAATCCCTTTTGCTGCTCGAAAAGTAGAAAAACGTCTAGCGAAAGTCTAGAATAATACGTTTTCCCGATGACTCGGTTGGAGAATTGTGTCCGATGTCTATTGAAATTAAAGTACCCTCCGTAGGTGAGTCCATCACCGAAGTTCAGATAGGCGCCTGGCATGCCGAAGAGGGAAAATGGGTCGCGCAGGACAGTGAAATTGTCGAGCTAGAGACCGATAAAGCGACCTTCGATGTTCCAGCTCCTCTAGATGGTAACATTGTCGAAATTCTGAAAAAACCAGGGGAAACTGCGTCCGTTGGTGAAGTCATCGGTTATCTCGAAGAAGCCGAACGCCCAGCAGGAATCGACGAGCCCGAACCTGCTAAAACTCCCCCAAAGTCGGAAGCGGCTTCTGCTCCTTCAAAAGCCAAAGAAGCCACATCGAACTCTGAAGAACGCGTCATGCCGGCTGCGGCCCGAGTCATGGCAGAAAAAGGAATAAAATCGTCTGACATTGCAGGTACCGGCCCCGGTGGTCGTATCCTTAAGGAAGACGTACTCAATCACCAAGGTTCTGCTGCATCTGATAATGGTACCTTCCGCGAAGAAGAGATTGTTCCCATGAGTCCTATCCGTAAAAAAATTGCGGAACGGCTTGTGGAAGCGCAATCGAATGCTGCTTTATTAACCACCTTCAATGAAGTGGATATGTCAGCTGTGATGGATCTGCGGTCACAGTACAAAGAGATGTTTTTGAAAAAATACGATGTCAAACTCGGCTTCATGTCATTCTTTGTCAAAGCCGTTGTGGATGCTTTGAATTTATTTCCTCAAGTCAACGCGGAAATCCGAGGAACAGACCTCGTCTTCCGAAATTATTATGACATCGGAATTGCTGTCGGTGGTGGAAAAGGATTGGTAGTCCCAATTCTGCGGAATGCGGAACGGCTCAGCTTTGCTGAGATCGAACTCAAGATCAGTGACTTCGGCCAACGTGCACGCAACAATAAAATCAGCCTCGATGAACTCCAAGGTGGTACATTTACCATCACCAATGGAGGCGTCTACGGTTCCTTGCTTTCAACACCCATTGTCAACCCACCCCAGAGTGGTGTTTTAGGAATGCATGGCATTCAGGAGCGTCCGGTTGCAATCGATGGCCAGGTCGTGATTCGCCCGATGATGTACATCGCACTGACTTACGATCACCGCGTCGTTGATGGCAGAGAAGCAGTTGTTTTTCTTAAGCGAATCAAAGAAGCTTTGGAAGAGCCAACACGAATGTTGATGGAAGTCTAAAAATCACTCGCTCATTTCAAAGGTATTGAAAGGTTTCCTGCGACACCAGGAAAATATGAACATGAACCACGATCTGGTTGTAATCGGTACTGGTCCCGGTGGTTATATTGCTGCAATTCGTGCTGCCCAGCTTGGTTTGAATGTTGCTTGTATCGAAAAGGAAAGTATGCTGGGAGGCACCTGCTTGCGTGTCGGCTGTATTCCCAGTAAAGCGCTTTTGGAATCCAGCGAACTTTACAAAGAAGCCGAACACAGTTTGAAAGACCGTGGTATCAACGTGGGTTCGTTAGAACTCGACCTCGCAAAAATGCTGGGACAAAAAGACCGCGTTGTTAAAACAATGGCAGGAGGCATTGGCTCTCTCTTCAAGAAAAACAAAATCACGCGTTATACAGGTCATGCTACTCTCATCGCTCCCGGAAAAGTGAAAGTAGATGATGGCAAAACAGTGAACGAACTCGAGTCAAAGTACATCCTGATCGCCACAGGTAGCCAACCTTCCACACTACCTGGTATCACATTAGACGGCGATCGTGTAGGAACAAGCACTGAAGCTCTGAAATACGAGCAAGTTCCCAAGCATCTCGTCGTCATCGGAGGTGGGGTGATCGGATTGGAACTCGGTGCAGTCTGGAGTCGATTGGGAGCCAAAGTCACGATTCTGGAATATCTGGATCGAATTCTACCAACAACCGACAGCGAAATTGCTGACGAAGCACAAAAAATCTTTGAGAAACAGGGACTGGAATTCCAACTAGGCTGCCGTGTGACTGGTGTAAAAACAAATCGAAAGACCTGCGATGTAGAAATTGCTGATAGTAAACCGGTTCGCTGTGATCGCGTTCTGGTCGCTGTGGGTAGACGTCCCAATACAGATCAACTGGGTCTGGAAAATGTCGGCATTGAAGTAGACAAACGCGGATTCATTCCCGTTTATGAACACTATGAAACTTCTGTCAAAGGGATCTTTGCCATTGGTGATGTGATTGGCGGCGCGATGCTGGCACATAAAGCCGAAGATGAAGGTGTCGCCTTTGCCGAACATCTGGTGACGGGCTTTGGGCACGTCAACTACAACACAATCCCGAGCGTCGCGTATACGAATCCAGAAATTGCCGCAGTGGGAAAAACAGAAGATCAACTCAAGGAAGAGGGAGTTGAATACCGAAAAGGTTCCTTCCCGTTTATCGCCAACGGTCGCGCACGAGCAATGGGGCAAACAGAAGGTCGTGTCAAGATGCTGGCCGACAAACAAACGGATCGTGTTCTCGGAGTCCACATCATCGGCCCCCGCGCCGGAGATTTAATCGCAGAATGTGCAGTGGCAATGGAGTTTGGAGCCAGCAGTGAAGACATCGCACGTTGCTGCCATGCCCACCCCACACTAGCAGAAGCAGTGAAAGAAGCTGCATTGGCCGTTGATGGACGTACCTTAAACTTCTGATATGCTTCCATCAAACTGCCACTATACCGAGACGATCTTACCAACTCCTGCAGAAAATCTGGCGTTGGATGAAAGTCTACTCTATCAAATCAACGAACAGGACTCCGCTGGCTGTCTCAGAATCTGGGAGGTTGATCAATACACGGTTATATTGGGTAGTTCTAACCAGGTTGCCGCCAATGTGAATCTGTCTGCCTGTCGACAGGACCAAATCCCCATTCTCAGACGCTGTACCGGCGGTGGTACTGTTTTACTCGGTCCAGGGTGTTTCATCTATTCTTTGTTTCTACGAATCACTGCTGACCAGCATCTCATCGGCATTGAAGCGACGACCAGAGAAATCTTAGAACAGATTTGTGTTTCGTTAAACAAGCGGAAACCTAATCCTAAAATTGAAGTTCAGGGTATCAGTGATTTAACTGTTCAAGGACAAAAATTTTCTGGCAATTCTCAACGCTGGTTGACTACCACGCTTTTACATCATGGCACGATTCTCTATGACTTTGATCTTGATCGTATTCCCCGCTACCTGATCAGCCCGGAGCGAGAACCAGAGTATCGATCTGGGCGCGATCACCTTGAGTTCGTTATAAACTACCCCCATAGCCTGCCAGAACTGAAAGAGGCTTTCATTGAAACCTGGAATGCCACTGCACCGGAACCTGAACTCCCCTTAGACAAGATCAATCAGTTGGTCGTAGAAAAATATGCGACGGAGAAATGGAATCTCCGCCGCTAATCTAAGCCTATTGATGACCAGACCATTAGACATTCAAGTTAATGCTTTTTGAGCTGGATGTTCTTTATCTTCAGAAATGGGGTCCGCAAAGTGATCTTCGATCACCCTCATCTTCTTCCAATGCCCTGCCTGAAATCGAATTAGATATCCCAGTCCCAGTACGCCTATATAAGAAGTACAAGCAGCCCAACTGTAAAATAGTTTTTCGTCTGAATACATCCAGATGAAAAATGTAGGAATGACCATGATTCCCCAGCCGGTCACAAGTGAATAATACAAGCAGAAGCGGGTATCTCCGGCTCCTCGAATTGCGGAACCAAAAATCACAGCCATCGCATCGAAAAATGAAAACAAAGCGGCAAATCGTAACAAGACAATGACCATCTTCTTGACTTCCAAAAACTCATCCGTGACCACTTTCGGTTCGTAAGGTCTTAGTAGTAACTCGGGTAACCCGACATAGATGACTGCGAAAAGCAACATATATGCCGCTGAAACCGCATAGGCTTTCCATGTCGTGGTCACCGCCAATTGAGGCCTGCGTTCACCAATTCTCGTCCCCACTAACGTCATCACAGCTGTCCCGACCCCCATCATGGGGATAAACGCTAAGGAGTTGAGATTAAAGGCAATAGTGGTAGCCGCCAGTTCGGTCTTTCCAATTCGACCAACTAATACGATGAATAATGTGAAACCAACGACATCGACAAAGTAGAGCATCCCATTCGGAAATCCATAGCGAATCAATCGTTTAAATAAGTCTTGATTCCAGCGACAATTATTAAATAACCCATATTCTTTTGCTTCATGATTTACAAAGATGATTACCGCGTAAAAAATGACCGTGCAAACATTTGCTAAAACAGTAGCAATGGCAGCTCCCTTGATTCCCATCTCGGGAATCGGGCCTGCACCAAAAATCAACCAGTAATCCAGAACGATGTTGACTGACACACTGGCCAGATTCACCCACATCACAACCATGGTCTTACTGCGTCCTGTATAAAAACAGGAAAGGACTGTTGAAACTAATGCAGGACCTGAAGCCAGACACAAGATGGAAAAATAATCGACTTCCAACTTCTGAACGGCTTCAACATGACCAATCCAATGGAAGAACGTTCCAGCAAATGGGATTCCCAGTAATAAAATCCCCCCCCAGATCAGAGCCATATACAACCCCTGCCAGACAGATTCCGAAACGCGCTGCTTCTGACCTGCTCCTTCATACTGAGCAACAAACGTATTTACATACGTTGCTTTGCCCATCGCAATCGACATAGCCGTCCATTGAATCATCCCTGCAGGCAATGCTGCAGCCACAGCGTCAGTAGACCACCAGGTTAAGAAAATCCGGTCCACCACATGCATAATGGAAAGTGAGCCGCAACTCAAAACCAGGGGAACAGCAACATTAGCCAATTCGCGCAGACTTCCTGGCCGCACAAGCGAATCTTGAGTATTGAGGGAAGGGTCTCCCATTACACTGATCCAATCAATGGTTTAAAGAAGCCCGAATACAATCGGAGGGATTGCAAAGAAGAAATACCGAAGCCGGGAATTTAAGCTTGCAGCATATCACATTCCGCAGGAAATACCTCTCCCATGACACATTCGATGAACAATTAGTTCGCAATAAAATAACAAATGATTCCAACGACAGGTTCGTAAAAAGTGCTCATATCAACACGTACCGAAATCTCGTCTGGACCTGAACCCCATTTCCTAGTTTAATTCGCGTTTTCCATCGCAAAACCACTCTGAAAGTGTACGCGAGAGGATTCGATACTGGAATGAGACAAAGACCATAAACCATTTATTAAAATAGACTTAACGCACACAATCTTCCTCAGATACCCGAGTAGACACTGTGAATCACATAACCAGAATCTTATCTTATGCATGGCCCTTCCGCAGACGTTTGGTCGTGTCTTTCTTTTTTGCCCTCCTGGTTGCCCTGTTATGGGGTGCCAATCTCTCCGTCACGTTCCTTGTTGTCAAAGTCTTGTTGCAGGGCGAAAGTCTAAGCGGTTACGTACAAAAAGAAATCAGCCTCACTGAAGAACTCATTCAGGAGAAACAAGACGCACTTAAAGATATCTCCCGTGCAATTCATTCACAAAATTTGGAGGCTCAACCAGACAACTCCGCAGAAGGCGAGATCACTCAAACAGATCTGGCAGCAGCACCGGTCAATCTGCTTAGTGACCAATCTCGGCAACAAAGAAAGCTAAGTAATGCCTCACGTAAGTTATTAGCCCTCAAGTGGATTCAATCTACAATTATCACGCGCATTCCAGACGACCAGTTTGATACGTTCGCACTCATTCTGGGACTTTTGTTACTGACAACCCTCGTTAAAGGTCTCTGTATTTTCACACAAGATGTATTGGTGGGGGGCGTCGTAGAATTAGTGACGATGTCAGTCCGAAAGGAATGCTTTCGCAAAGTTCTTGATTTGGATTATCAAAGCATATCCGATGAGGGAACCGCCTCGCTCATGTCACGCTTCACGTTTGATATGCAACAACTCTCTCAAGGTTTGACATTGATGGGAGGAAAAATCATTCGGGAACCTCTCAAAGCGCTGGCCTGTATGATCTTCGCCTTTATGGTCAACTGGCGTTTGACACTTCTTTCATTTGTATTTGCTCCCCTGATCGCAATTGTCTTCTATAAAATTGGAAAGACCTTGAAACATGCTAGCCAGAAAATGATGGAAAGCATGTCTCGGATCTATAAAACGCTTGAGGAGTCCTTTGAAAGTTCAAAAGTGATCATCGCGTTTAACGGCGCCCGAAAACACCGCAGTCGGTTTCATCATGAGAATAAAGAGTATTTCAAAAAAGCATTAAGTATTGTCCGCATTGATTCATTAACGAGCCCGACAACAGAAATGTTGGGATTGATGGCTATTTTTATAGCCTTAATTCCCGGTTCCTATCTTGTATTGCGTGGCAAAACCGAGATCTGGGGGATTCAACTGGCTTCGGCCCCCATGGATATTGCGACTCTCTCAATGATGTACGCTTTGCTCGCTGGAATCTCTGATCCTGCTCGAAAAATGTCATCGGTCTATTCAAAACTGAAAAAAACCATTGCTGCTGCGGAACGCATCTTCTCGGTCATTGACCGCGAAACACTGGTAAAGGAAGCTGATGCACCTCAACGTTTTCCTCAGAAACTGGAATCGGTCCATTTCAAAAAGATCGACTTCACTTATGCACAACGTAAAGAGTCGACAAGAAATAATGAACCGATCCTCGATGGTGTGAATCTGGAAATTTCCGCGGGAGAAGTCGTACTGGTTGTCGGTGAAAACGGTTCTGGAAAATCGACGTTAGTCAACTTGCTGCCTCGCTTTTATGATCCCGATAAGGGCAGTGTTTTTATTAACGAAATTGACGCCCGTGATATTCGGTTAAGGGATCTTAGAAACCATATCGGTGTCGTCTCACAGGAAACGATGTTGTTTGATGATTCCATTCTGGAAAATATTCGTTACGGTCGGCCAAATGCAACACGTCTTGAAATAGAAGCTGTTGCCAGAAAAGCGCATGTATTACAGTTCGCCGAGCAGCTTCCCGGTGGTTTGCAATATGATGTCGGTGAACGAGGACAGGAATTATCAGGTGGGCAAAGGCAACGCATTGCTTTGGCACGTGCGATTCTACGAAATCCTGAAATTCTGATTCTCGATGAAGCAACATCAGCCATTGACTCACAAAGTGAAATTCTGATTCACAAAGCGTTAAAAGAATTCGCCCCCGGGCGAACCGTATTCATCATTACACACTCTGTCGGTCAAAGCCTGCTTGAATTCGCAACACGAATTGTTGTGATGGATTCCGGGAAAGTAGTTGCCACTGGTCCTCATCACACTCTCGTAGAAACCTGTCCTCAATATCAAAATCTGTTGAGCGCACAAGTTCGACAACGCTCTGCCTAGAGATCCACTTGAAGGGAGAGAGAAGTTTTAGTCTTCATTCCCTGCTGTCGTTTCGTATAGAGAAATTAGATTGAAGTTCTCGACTCTATAGTCTTTAAAAGGTATCATGATCTTAACGTAAAATGACGCTACTTATTTCATAACCTGTCTTCCCTTACACTCTTATAGAAACAGGAAATAAAAATGCTCAAATCAACACTCTCCGCTTTTCTGATTATCCTTTTTGTTGTCTGCTGGATAAGAATTGACTCATTTTTCCCACCCGAAGCACATGCCGATACACAAACATCACCAAGTGACAGCAATGAACAGGATCGAAGGTTTCTTGAGCAATATCATGAAAAGCAATTTGATCTGGAAGATCGACTTCATAAAGCAAGACAAGCAAAAAATGAACGAGAAGTTGAAAAGGCAGAACGACAATTACAAAAACTCCACCGACAAATTCGTGAACACCACCGCGATCACTCTCATGATGCACATCGAGACCGAGAGCAGCAGATTGATCAACACAAACATCGCATCCAGAAAATGCATCTCGCAGCGGAGCACTTAGAAGAGGCAGGCTTGAGCAAACTGGCAGATCAGGTACATCGACAAGCCAAACAGCAGGAAATCCATCTGCGAGAACAGATTGAACGTGCAATGCACCATGAACATAGATCGATTTCACATCACGAAACACACGAATTACTGCATCAGTTAAGAAATGAAGTTCGAGAATTGAAAATCGAAGTACAGGAGCTCAAAGAAGTTATTTCGGATAGATCTTCAGATTCCGAAGAGTGAACTGGGACTTCAACTCAGTCATTTTTTTAAATAAATTGAGTAAAAACCACCATTTGCAACGTATATAAACATATCGTAAAATAGTTGCTTTATGCCTCAATTCCTTTGTTTTGATGACTGAGCTGAAACTCCACAACTTCGAAAACTCCATCTATGACAAATCCATTTTCGATTAAATGCCCGCATTGCACTGCGTCTTTTAAAATTAAAAATAAGTCTGCTTTTGGAAAAAAGGTGAAATGCCCTAAGTGTGAGGCTCCTTTTGTGATTCAAAAGCAATCCTCAGATCAATCAACACGTCCCAAGACAAAATTAAAAAAAGTAATCCCGGAAGAGAATTTCTTTGAGGACGAATCAAACTCGTCTATTGACATGTTCAATGACGATTTTGAGGACTGGGAAGATGACTTGAGTGGCGGTTCCGTAGTCAAACCAGGTGCGAAAAAAAAGAACAAAACACCAAAGAAGAAAAAGAAATCGCCATCTGATTATTCTTTAAAAAAGTATGGATTGACTCCCTTTATCGCTGTTACGTCTATAGGATTAATCCTGTTAAACCTGTTTCTCTTTCTGATGCAGAGCCATTTTTTAATGTTGGCTTTTATGCTGACATGTATTGTTGCTATTGGCTATGTCTTTGCTGGTGGTCTGGGGTTACTGATCGAAGCCGGCAAAGAAAGTGGCACCGAACTAATTCTCTGCCTGATTGTTCCTCTATACAACGTGTATTTTGCAATCTCCCGTATTGAACAAACCAAGCAGTCACTGGCAACGTTTGTGACAGGAGCATTCTTATTGCTCATTTCTTTCACCCTGACATTTGGAAGCTTAATTAGTATTTCCTCAAGCCGAAGTCCCAGTTTTACTGCTCCCGATGCTGCCGAATTCAATGAAACCTCTCAATCTAGTCCAACATCGATTAGCGACATCAACAGTCAACTAAGTAGTGACTCTCGAGGCCAATTTCCCAAGACCAGGCAACCAAACTCTCCGACTCGTTCTTCAAATCAAACACAGCGCTCCAAATTCGATCTATCTCAGATAAAACCAATGTTAATGAGTTGGCCAGCAGAAGGCGCCTCAGGCTTTAGCGTTTATAGAGAGAGAAAAACAGCGTCTATCGGCAAAGTCTATGAGGCACAAAATTCGAGAAGCTTCGAAGGAGAATCTCCAGCTGGTGCCAATATGAAATTCAGGGTATATCTGCCACCAGATATTAATCCGGCATCACCGGTCCCTTGTATTCTAGTGCCTCCAGCCGGATCAAATCTGCTTACTGGAATGGAGATCGACCCTCCAGATTTAATACCAAACCCGGAACACGAACCCTACCTCAAAGCCGGATTCGCTGTGATTACCTTTTCTCTGGACGGCCACTTGTGGAGACGTGAACAATCGACAAATTTCGAAGTAAAAAACGCTCATAGCGATTTCAGGAAAAGTAAAGCAGGACTGGTTAATTGTGTACACGCGTTTTTGGAAACTCAGGCTGTAATTCCGGGAATTGATAAAAACAACGTCTTTATCGCAGGTCATAGTTCAGCGGGAACACTCTCGCTGTTATTCGCAGAGCATTACCCTCAAATCAAAGGCTGTCTGGCTTATGCCGCTTCAGTTGATCTTAAAAAATCTATGGCAGAATATCTGCCTACAATAAAAGCGGTCATTCCAGATGTGGAAGACTTCCTCAGACTCAGTTCACCTCAATCGCATATTAGTAATCTTACCTGCCCCGTATTTATATTTCATTCACGTGAAGATCCTGTTACGTCTTTTACAAATTCACAGAATTTTGCCTCACAATTAAAAACACAAGGAACTGAAGTCGAATTCGTAGCAGGAAATGGTAACGATCACTACCAGACCATGATTGACGAAGGTCTTCCAAAGGGAATTGAATGGATTAAAAAACAAATCGCAAAGTCGAGCTCCTCACAGACTGATACACAAATGGCTGCCAGCAAAGGACAGAACCAAACAGCCCTTCAAAATGCAAAAAATCTGATCGATGTCACCAGACGAAAAGCCACTTTTAAAGTAAACGGTTTTGATGAATTCTATGAAAAAACACTGAAAGAGAAGCCTGACTTTTGGAAAAGTTCAATTGTCGACAAGATTCAGCTTGGACTAGGAGAAATTGTTCCCGGTCATGCAAGAGGCTCAGCGAATCTGAATCTGGAACAGATGACTCTTAGTTTTGAGTTTACTGGGGACCTGCCTTCAGATATTCCCCAAAAATTTGCAGATAACATCTTTGCCAAATCCATCATATTGGCTGAAGAAGCCCCTAAAATTGAAGAAGCCAGTAGTAATCCTAACTCTCGAATCATGGATTCTAATTATCTTACGTTTCGCATCAGAACATTAAATCGTCTCAGGTTCAACAAAAACTCTTCGCCTAAAGTCGCGGAAGTCAATCTTCAACAAATTAATCGCTATGTTCCTAATTCATTGATCATCAATTATGCTGACAAGTGGATCTATATCAAGTTGAAAGGTTTAGGAGATAAATCTGAAGTCGAACGAGCAGCAGTCAATGCATTCTCGACTGCTGGCCTATTTGTGTCTCCTAAAAAATTTGACCTTTCTCCAGCAGACCTAGCAATGCATCGGGCTTCAAACTCCCCAAACACCGCATCAGGAAAGAGGACGACAGAAAAGACTTCTACGAACGATCCGCAATCAGATAAGAAACAGAAATACGTGATTCACTATGGTGTTTACAGCGGCAAGTCCATCAAAGAATCTGTCAAACGAAGTTTAAAAGGATTTGTGTGGGTAGATCAGAAATCGATTCAGTTCAATCCCGATGCCAAAGAAATTTCATTTATCAACAGGAGTCCTGTGGATGATGGTGCACTGGAACGCGCATTAACGCGCAATAAATTTTACCAGCTCAATATCACTAAAGAGGCAATTCCGGAAGTAGAACCAACACCAAAGAAAGAAGAAACGAAAGCCGGGACGTAAGAAACTCGTTTTTCTTAGTTCACCTTCACCCTCTGATCAGGATGTTCCTACAATCTGGGAAATGTCGATCAGATGCAATTGTCGTCCTTCATTCTTGTGTGGGCTATCGATGCACACATAACGTGAGTCGGGGCTGAATCGAGGGTGTGTATCAACGCGCCATTCACCGGTATAAACTTTCGGCGAGGGAAAATGCCCGAGATCAATTCGCTTGCCTTTTTCCACATGATACAAGTGGGGTGTCTGAATGCGATCTTTTCCTTTAGGATAGGTATCGTTCAAGATCCACTCGTTGCCGGGGAGATAAGTTAAATGTCCGCCGCTATCGAGAACCCCTTTTCCGATTTCCTCAAGTTTAGATTGAGTGACATCACGCACCAGAAAATCACCCCAGGAACGACTCTCGGGAGTTGCTTTGGACTGAGCAAGAATATGAGAGGGATCTCGCCAGATAAAATGCGAAACAAAGCCATTGTCGATCACAACTCGTACATCACTACCATCAGGTCTGGCAGTAATCATCCGGGAGAGTCGTTTTCCATTCGGATACTGCCAACGGTGCAGAGTAATAAATCGAGAACCATCGGGGCTGAAGAGTAAATGGTTAAAATAATGTTTGATGCCCTTTTGCTGTTTCGGAATGGTCCCCATTCTGGAAATCTCATCTAAAGAAAGAATCATTTTCGTTTTTCCCGTTTCAAGATCGACATGAAAAATCCCGGAATCCTTGGGAGCCAGATCTTTAAAATGAGGATCAGGAAAACCGGGATAGCCATAACCGGGGCGCACATCCTGAATTCTGCGAAAATCAGGAGTCACCGCAGTCTTGCCATCAGGGCTTACCGAATAAATGGGCGAAGGTATGGTACGCCCCTTGCCCGATTTGACATCCAGAATACGACTGACAAACTGACCATCTTCACGATCATTCCATATTATTTCGGAATCAGAGCCAGGTAACCATTGCAGCATGCATCCCTGCTGCCAGGCCCAGGCGGAGGATTCTCCCAGTTCAATCCAGCGGTCTTGATCCTGTAGATCAACCATCCCGATTTTGATGACATCATCTGCCCTTGGTGAGCGATGTTCGAATGCGACTTCCATTCCCAGCACATAACGGCTACTCGGATCAAACTGTAACTTATCATAATACCCAAACCAGTGGTGGCGTGGTCCCCTGGTGATGACACGCGTTGGTGGGAACTTGGCAGCTTTTGCAAATGCAGGATGAGACAGAGCAACTGCTCCTACACCACTTAGTAATTGAGCTAAAAAATCGCGACGATCGTATTGTAGGTTATGCATGACTCGGTTTCTCGGTAGTAAGAATGACACAATTTGAAAAGAACCTGCCGACTCTTCTCTTTCTTGATTCCAGAGTAGAAAAATGATAATGGAAAATCAACCAGTAATTGCTATGAGGTCATCAACGACTCAAATTGATCCTTGAAGAGAGTTTTACTCGTCTTCATCAGGAGCCATTAATGAGTCATTTCTTCGAATCTGAAAACAGGTCTGTTATAATTTAACAGCATTCTGTGGTACTCAGCTTGATTATTCTGATTCCGCGAATATAACAAGATACGGGCAAACTTATTTCTTTGGGTACTCTCTCAAAACAGAAGCCCCTTATTAATCAGATACCTGAATGCACTGGTATTAACACAAGCAGGCTCAACAAACCTCATGAACAAACCCCTCATTCCCGACAATCCAGCAAAACTACTAGACTCAAACGTGCCCATTACTGATGTAGACGTGCAGAACATTCTTTCCGAAATTGGTTTTACAGACCAGGAACGAGCACTGATCCGCTTAAGGGAAATGTGCTCAACTGATCGCATTCGCACAGAATTAAAACTGATCCTCCCTACTCTCTTGCAATCTCTTTCTGATGCAGCCACTCCCGATGGTTCATTAATTAACTTTGAACGTTTTGTCAACAGTGTCTCCAATCCGGAAGCAATGCTCAGCTTTCTGACAGAAAATCCGCGTGCTGTCGAAATACTGGTAAAGTTATTTGTGGGTAGTCAGTTTTTATCAGAAATCCTTTTAAAAAATCCGGATTATCTGGAGCGACTGACCAGTTACAATCGCATTGCTGAGTTTAAGAGCCAACAGCAGTTCTATTCAGAAGCAATGACTGCGGTGCGATTGGAATCCAAATCAACGGCAGAAAAATTCGATGTACTCCGACGGTTCCAACGCTGGGAACTGTTGCGAATTGGAGCCTGTGACACATTTGGTTTGATGGATCTGAAAAACATCACTGTTCAACTCTCTTTGCTCGCCGACGGTTTGGTCCAAACCTGCCTGACAATTATTTCAGAAGAACTGGAGTTGCCAGTAGATGATTTTGCAGTCCTGGCGTTTGGGAAGCTGGGAGGCGAAGAGTTAAATTATAGCTCGGATATTGATCTCGTATTTATTGCAGGAGCGAACTCGACTCAATACTGGCAACTGGGGCAGCGTCTCATTAAATCACTGATGGAATCAACGTCTGAAGGATTTCTGTATCGTGTGGATATGCGTTTGCGTCCCTGGGGTCGATCAGGTGCCCTCGTCACGACAGTTGATGCTTATGTTGATTACTTTGCTAAACATGGACGTCTCTGGGAAAAACAGGCGATGTTAAAAGCACGCATCATTGCTGGAAATCAGAAACTGGGTATTGAATTCTTTCGTCGGATTGAACCACAAATCTATAACTGTGATCAGGAAGCGGTTAGAAAAAATGTACTGGAGATGAAACAACGTATTGAGAAAGAACTCAAAAAGAAGGGGAAAAACTGGGGCGAAGTCAAATCCGGAAAAGGATCAATCCGGGATGTCGAGTTTACCACTCAATATTTGCAAATGTCCAATGGTGCAGATTATCCTGCTGTTCGCAGTATCAATACGTTAGATGGCCTCGTAAGACTGGTTGATCATGGATTAATTCAAGCAGATGAATATCAACACTTAACCAGCGGTTATGTGTTTTTCCGAAAAATCGAGCACGCTCTTCAGTTGATGCATTATAACCAGGAACACCTTATGCCAACTGATGAACGCGAACTGGCATACCTCGCCCGACGACTCGATTTTCGTGATGGTCAACAACTGGTTCAATTCTATGAACAGCATCGCAAAGCAGTGAGAAAAATATACAAAAAATACATCTATGACCCAGTTGTACCCCACTCAGAAAATGACTCGGCTGACTCAGAACAAGAAAACCATCTGATCGAAATGATGTCTGCTTCCTATTCTAAAGTGTTTAACGAAATAGAAATCGAAAAACACAGTAAGATGGCCAAGAAACTGGGTGATTCCAACATAGTAGAAATTGAAACGGAAAACTTACCTGAGTCACAGATCCGACTCACGATGGTTGGATTTGATCAAATTGGAGACTTATCTTTAATTTGCGGTCTTCTGTTTGTATATGGTTTTGATATTCAAAAAGGCCATCTGTTTACGAATCAGAAAGTCAGATCCGTTGTGGCCTCACAAGGTAGATCCGCAAAAGTCTCTGAAAAATCGAAAAACCCTCGTAAGTTTGTCATTGTACTTGACGTCAAATCACCAGCCGTAGCTACAGAGCCAACCGTTTGGGTAAACTATAAAAATGATTTATCGGAACTGTTAAATAAAGTTGAGTCGGGAAAAAAACGAGAAGCAGTAGGTGAACTCGCAAAGCGGGTCGCAGGTGCGTTACGCGATCTATCACATGCCAGCCAGGTTCTTTATCCCGTCGAGATTGAATTAGATAATGAGTCAGACAGCAGATAC
This sequence comes from Gimesia aquarii, assembly GCF_007748175.1. Lineage (NCBI taxonomy): Bacteria > Pseudomonadati > Planctomycetota > Planctomycetia > Planctomycetales > Planctomycetaceae > Gimesia > Gimesia aquarii. The sequence continues at coordinate 1,507,581 of NZ_CP037422.1, read as the reverse complement.
ACCATTTTACGAATTCAATCCGAAGACACCATTGGATTCCTTTACGAACTCACCAATGCACTTTCCATGAGCGGTTTCGACATTGTGCGAATGGTCATTGATTCAGAGGGGGCGAAAGTCAGTGACTTACTTTACGTAACTGATGAAAAAGGAGAGAAAATTAACTCAGAGGAACAACAACAGGGCTTACGAGCCGCTGTCGTGTTAATCAAACATTTCACTCACTTATTACCACGATCTCCCAATCCGGAATCTGCCTTATTACATTTTAGAGAATTTCTGGAACAGCTTTTCAAGCAACCGAACTGGGTCGAAGAAATCTCGTCACTCGAACGTACGAGCGTTCTCAGTGCGTTAGCAAAACTGCTCGGTGTAAGTGATTTTCTATGGGAAGATTTTCTGCGATTGCAACATTCTAATCTGTTCCCGGTTGTGGCCAATGTGGAAGAATTACAAAATCGCCTCTCCATAGAAGATCTGAGAGCCGAACTTGCCAGTGAATTGGAACAAGCAAATTCCCGCGAAGAGCTATCGGAAAAATTGAACGCCTTCAAAGATCGGGCAATGTTGCGCAAGGATATGAGACATATTTTAGGTCACATTTCTGAATTTGGGCAATTTTCCGAAGAACTGACAGACGTAGCAGAAGTTGTTGTTCAGGGAGCTTATGAAATCTGTGATCAACAACTCCAAGAACGATATGGAATTCCCAACTTAGAATCAGGCGAACCCTGTTCCCTTTCTATTTGTGCTTTAGGAAAATGTGGAGGTCGTGAGCTCGGCTTTGCTTCAGATATCGAACTCATGTTTATCTATGAAGGCTCCGGTCAAACAACAGGCCCCGAGGTGATTACTAATAATGAATTCTATCTAAAACTAGTCGAAAAGTTCACCAAGATGATTAAAGCACGTAGCGAAGGAATTTTTCAAATTGACCTGCGACTTCGTCCTTACGGACAAGCCGGTAGCTTGGCCGTTTCTGCGGAAGCATTTCAGAGTTATTTTTCCTATGGAGGGGCAAGCTGGCCGTATGAGCGACAGGCTCTCGTTAAGTTGCGTCCAATTGCAGCTGACGAAGAATTCGGAAATCGTGTCGTTAGAATGCGTGATGCAATCCTGTATTCAGGAAAACCATTTGATGTAGCGGCTATGTTGGCCATGCGCGAAAAGCAGATCCAACAATTGGTAAAAGGGGGCACAATCAACGCTAAACTCGGCGATGGAGGCCTTGTCGATTGCGAATATCTCATTCAGGGGCTGCAAATCACCTATGGACACCGTAATCCGATGCTACGCACAACGAATACATTGGAAGGGATTACGGCTTTAAAGGAACTGGGATTAATCAGCCCGGATGATTTTCAAAACTTACGTAACGCCTATATCTTTTTACGTAGATTAATTGATGCACTGAGGATGGTGAGAGGAAATGCAAAAGACTTAACAGTCCCCCCTCAAGACCAAGAAGAATTTGAATTTCTTGCTCGTAGACTGGGCTATGGTTCTCACACAGATAAATTGCAGGAAGAGATCACTTCGACTATGGACCGTGTTCGTGACTTCAGTCGCTTATTAGAGCCAATCAAAGCCATGACCATCCGCACAAATGGCTAAGATTCAAGACGACTCTGGTAATCCAATTCAGCGCGTCAATTTCCGGATTTCGTAGATTTTTGCCGATCGCGGTCAAAGTCTATCTTCTTTTTGATGTCACATTTATCAATTTGATTTCACATTCTTTTGTAGTCGTAAATCTAATACAACCCGCAAACCTTACCCAATAAAGCACTTAAACCTTTTTCTGTTCAATTGGCACAATCGATGCTTTTATCACTCTTTAGCAGCGGCCAAGAATTAAGACAATTTGGTAATTTCTTTTAAGGAACAGAAAGATGAAAAAATTATTGATCGTATGCGTCGCCGTAGCAGGATTCACATTGGTTGGAAATACTTCCACAGCAGATGCGGGTGTCAGGTTCAACGTTCAGTTTGGTCATGGATTTGGCGGATATTATGGTAACCGTAATTGCTTTAACCGACCGTATTACTATGGAAGGCGACACTCGTTCTGGCATGATACCAGTCACTATGATTACCGTCCCGGTGGATTCTACCGACATGGAAACCATTTCCACTATCAGCCCGGGCGTTACTATTTTCACCGAACCGGACACTGGGATACGATTCACCACCATTGAGTTCAACATCCCTGTTCTTTGAGAGTGGTTGAATGAACAAAGGCAGGTCTGGAAGAGCAGACCTGCCTTTTACTCTGTTCACTGATAACAACTCTATTTTTCAGAACCATCCCACCATGCATTGGTTAGCTTCAATAACTGATGCGCCTTCTCAGGATACTCAGTTGCGAGGTTCTTTTTCTCAAAAGGATCTTTCGAAAGATTAAATAACTCCACTTTCTCGTTTGCGAGTCGAGGTCCGGGAATAATGGCCTTCCAATTTCCTTCAATACACCAACGATACTTGAGACTCGAAGCGGGATCATCAATGTCTACCATATCATGCTCATAAATATCGCCGAAGATGGCTTTTCGCTGTGTTTTCCCTCCATGCTCCATTACCTTTAACAGGTCAATTCCTTGCATCGACTTAGTTGGTTTCAGACCGACTGCATATAACAAAGTCGGTACGATATCAATACTGCTGACGAGTGTGTCATATTCAGCCGGCTTTATTTTTTCAGGCCAGCGAAACATAATTGGAGTTCGAATTCCTCCGTCATAGGGACTGCGTTTTGATTTGGGTGCATATCGAAACCTGCGTTTCATTTTTTTTCGTTCCTGATTGGACTCAGGAACATATTGAATCCAGCCATTATCGGTCACATAAACGACAATCGTATTTTGGGAAAGCCCTTTTTGATCAAGATAATCTAATAGCTGTCCACAAGTCTCATCAAACCATTCACACATCGCGTAATAATAGGATAGTTCAATCGGTAGCTCAGAATTACGATATTTATCCAATAATCGCTTAGGTGGATTATGGGGAGTGTGAGGCAAAAAAGGAGCGTACCATAAGTAAAAGGGATCTTTTCCACATTGATCAATAAACTCAAAAACAGGAGCCATCCCCTCTCGGCCAACTTTAAGTCCTAGATCTCCGTGTCTTCCTCCCCGTTTGGGATCGCCATGAGTCATGGCAGACGTAAAACCGGCTAGCTCCGGTTTACCTTCCCACCATTTTCCCGATTGGAAGCTCTGATAGCCTAGCTTTCCTAACATCGCAGGCAAACAATCTACACTCTGCACATGTTTTAACAACTTCTGTCGGTTCATTCCCTTAGGCGGATCGTTTCCTGTAATTTTATGTTGGTAAGGGTATAAGCCAGTCACAAGAGTCATCAGGCTGGGTCGACACAAGCTAGTAGGAACGTAGCCTCTTTTAAATACGGCACTTTCTGATGCCAATTTATCTAAGTTAGGAGAGTGTATGACTTCATGCCCCATAAACCGATAATCGTTCCATGCCTGATCGTCAGAGATAATCATCACAATATTTGGATGATCGGCCTTCGATTCTGCCCTTACAACATGGCGCGAACTTGTTAAGCATAAAAAAAGAATCAGTAATGTTGTTGACTTCCTCAATAAATTCACATTTCACTCCTCTGGTCTGAAGCAAGAAGACTTGTTTTAGTAACAAAATCCTCGCAATATTTTCCAAGTTCATCATCAAGTTTTGAGAGTACATTATTGATGTGGGGAAAAGCAGAATTATTTTCAAATAATTCTTTAAATCACCCAACACAAGGCATTATAATAACGTAACAGATTGCAGCAGAAATACATACTTACGCAAACCACATTCAATTCATCCCACCAAGTACTTCACTAAGGCCAATATTCCAAACAACTTACAGGAAAATGTGCAATTGAACATCAAGGTGAATCTGCACAAATTTTCTTCCTGTAATTTCATAAACAGTTAGATAACCAGAGGTGGCTTATTTGAGATTATTTTTCATATTTGTCATTCTTGATTCGAGTACCTTGGAAGCGTTGACAGCATAGAAACGGATAATTCTAATGTAGTTAGAACCATAGAGGTTTTGTGGTTCAAAAGTTGAGTTTTTTTAATCGGGGCAACCACATCTTGATGCCTCAGGTTGGCTCTAACCTGAGTATCAGAAGTTAGATGTCACTTACTTTTTGGAAGAAGATGAGGAAATTTATGCGGAACATAATTAACATTAAAACGGCTTTATTATTTGGCTTTGCTGTAGCAGGTTTATCTCTGATCTACACATCGAATGAAGTTGAAGCACGACCTAATTTTAAAAAGATCTGGGCTGAAACCTATCCAGATTCTAAGATGCTGGTCGCTAAGAAATGTGGTGTTTGCCATCCTGGAAAAACCAAAAAAGAGAAAAATGCTTATGCACAAGCAGTTGGTAAAGGTCTGGGAAAGCGGAAGCAAACTGACAAAGAGATCATTGTAAAGGCATTGAAAGCTGCTGAAAATATGCCAAGCCCCGTTGAAGGGAAAACATTCGGCGATTTCATCAAAGCGGATGAGCAACCACCGTCGAAAAAAGGATAGACTGAGAGAATTCAACACTTCAAATCGAATTGTTGAATCTTCACTGACAGGTTCAAAGCAGGGCATTGATCAATGCCCTGCTTTTTTTATAAAGTCTTTTGCGTGATGGTTTAAATGAAAATCGACCACCAGCGGTAAATGGTCTGAAGCTTCTCTTGAAAGTTTCGAGCGAGACAGCTTCACATTTCTCACACCGATCTCTCCACGAATAAATGCCTTATCCAAAGTACCAACGGGCATATAGGCAGGAAACGAACGAAATTTTGAAGGGGGATGGGTGACTTCCTGAAAATCATGTTGCGAAAATTGTGCTTTCGCTAATGTGTTCCTCCAGTCATTTGTATCACCAACTACGACAGTCGGATAGCCATTCCCTTCCTCAAACAACCGATGTGTCAACAAATGGTTAATCTGCCAGTGCCTTTCTTTCTCAGCTAGTCCCAAGTGGAAATTGACTAATTGAAATGCACCTTCCGGGGAATCAACAATCGCAATTTGTGCACCGCGCGATTTACGCCTTTTCATAGTCAGAGAGATCTGATGTTGAGAAATAAAGGGCCAACGTGAAAGGATTAAATTTCCATAGCCACCGGTCTTCAGTTTTACATTTAACTGGAAGAGAGACTCTGTCATATTGAAATACTCAGCAAAAATTTTAGGCTGATTATTAAACCGGGAGCGTTTTACATTTCGATCTACTTCATGTAAACAAATGATGTCAGGATTCTCTGATTCAATCACACTCAGAACTCGTTCCAAGCGATAACGCCGGTCTCTTCCACCAATTCCCTTATGAATATTATAGCTTAATAAACGCATGCTCGATTCGCTTTTATTTTCCTGCGAACATTTGCGGAGTGACTTTGATCACGCCCAGATCATTTTTACCAGGTGCGATCTTCATCTTAATTCGTCCCCGCTTCCATTCATCCTTCGCAACAAGATACCCTGCTTTTTCTTGCCATAGTTGAAATTCCCAGTCACCCACAGGCAAATTCTTAATGAAGAATAAACCAGACTTATCTGTCGTTGTAAAATAAGGATGGTTGAGGGCAACCAGCCACCCTTCCTGCCAGGGATGAATACTGCAACTCATGCGCAAAGGGAGCTTTTCACCATATTCAAAACGATGCGTCATTTTTTCACCAGGAGGTAATACCTGATTAAGGCTGTGGTTTCGATAAGCCTTCACTTGGAAACCGTGTGCACAAAGATCCTGATTCGTTGCCACTAATTGCTGTTTTTTTACCCAAAGCCCCGATACGTGTGGTTGAAAAATACACCCCTTGTTTTGAATCGTGACTTTCTCAGGTAATTTATGGTAGCTTGAGTGGATTTGTGCATCGTTCAGCTTTGAAGCCCTTAAATAGATAAAAATGTTCTTGACCCCGCCATTTTTACCAATGACCAATGATTGATCTACGATCTGATCACTGAACTGGCCACAAATTTCTTGGTCTCGACTAATATCGAGTTTTTGAGGCTTCGTCGGTTTACCTGTATAGAGAAATTGCCCTGTCAGTGTCCCCCATTCTGCGGCCTGGATTGGTTGAATAATCAACAGAATCAGCCCCAAGTATAATAGACACTGATTGAAATTTGATTCACGTCGATTCAAAATTATCGTCTCCCGGAAGCCTGTAGCTTTAAAATAATCCTTCAGTAAAATCTGACACTAATATCTTACCTCCCATCAATTGCAGATGAAAGAATAGTAGGGATAGCTCAACAATAAAAAACCCTCTGCAAATTGAACTTACTTGCAGAGGGTGGTGTAAACGTATTATGAAACTACTTAATCACTAAAGAGAAATCTTAAAGAAGCGGACCTTCCCAGTTAGTAAAGGCGTCATCCATTGATTCCAGATCATCATCAAAATCATCAGTGAGATCAAATTCAGAGTCATTTGCAGAATGAGCAAACACTAATTGTCGGTCATCTGGTTCTGCTCCTGTTAAACTGTCATCGAAATCAGACTCCGAATAGAGATCTTCAAAGGCTGATCCATCAATCTCGATTCCATCTTTAGCAATGCTTAGTTCAAATAACGGTGGTTGAATCACATCAAAGGTCATTAACTGTTGAACGCTATTGAGCGAATGATCTTCTTCTGTAGTCTTAATTGCAGCAGGTGCCACAAAACCGACTGTTGATTCCTCAACGAATGTCTGAGCAGCCTCAGGGCTTTGAATCACTATTGGATTAGCAACGGCGGCTGGTGACACATTCGTTCCCATGAGTGGGTTCGCTCCACCATTATTACTGGCCCCGGATTGAGCACTCGCATAAGACTCCAGTAACATTTGAATGTTAATGGCCGATGGTGTCTTTCGAACGCCTGGATCAAGCGTGGCATTCATCAAGTCATCAGGAAACGAGGGATCTTCGATATGTAATCCTGCAGAATCAAGGGCGACGGTAAAGTCAGATCCAACAAAGACCAAATCACCGTTATTGTCAGTTTCAACATGATCACCAAAGCCAGAATAATAACGAGTGAAACCAAGAACGTGTCCAATTTCATGTAACAAGACTGTATAGAGGTCATAGCCACCACCAGGAGGCAGCTCTGTTGAATCAACATGCCAACCCAAACCGTTTGCATCATCGTCAATCACAACACGGCCAGCAACGGGAATGCCATCAGCACTGATTTCTGTTGTCTGTCCTGAACCAAGCTGAGCGGTACCGAAATCGCGAACGATAACTTGTACTTCCAACGGTTCTTCCAAACCAAGGGCGGTCTCCCAAGTATCAACGGCAGCTTCAACGACTTGATCAATGTTATCATCACCACTGACGACATCCAGTGACGTTCCAATCCATTTCTGGCCAAAGTTCAACGGGAAATTAACCTGGGTATTTCCGCTCTTACTCTTATTATAATTCGAGGCAAGATAAGTCAGATCTTTAAAGTTAACCTGACCACTCTTGTCGAAGTCCATCGCTGCTGCAAATGCTGAAGAAGAACTATAAACTTCTTGACTATAAGTTGATGCAAAAATCATGAGATCGCGGAAATTGATCGCATCGTCATCGTTAATATCATAGATAACAGGATACAAATCGGTTTCAGGTAGTGCCCCTACATTGGCAGTCACTTCTCCTACACCGGCAACATCAATTTCTGTATCCACAACATCTAGACCAAGTTGAAGCGGACCGAAATTCGAAGCATCTGGATCAACTTCCACCTGATCTCCCGCCAATGCTTCAAACTTGATACGGGCTAACAGAGCATGCCCTGTTCCGCCTACATTAGATTCAATCGTGCTACCACCAAGATTTCGAACAATCCCCGCTTCATCATCAATCTCGATGGTTCGATTGAATGCGAAGTTGGAACCAAACTCGAATGAAGTCGCAGTAAAGTAAGCTGTATTGTAAACAAGATTAGTTAAAACATCGGTAATACCAAACCCACTGGCTGTATCAACCCAGACTTCAACCCAGAACGATTCCCATTCGTGAATCCAGTCTTCATTTGCTGGCAATGCAAATGTGTGCCCGTCACTAGAAACCACTGTTCGTTCTGTTACTACTGAAATCTGAATATTCGTTTGTTCTTCAGCAACATCAGAATCGCCTCCCGTTCCAAACAAAGGAGCAGGAAGAGGAGCTTGCAACTCCACAGCTCCGATATCTGTGATATCAGCGCCACCTAAAGTACCGGCAACGGGTCGCGTTAGACCACGTTGATCAACAAGAGGCGCTCCATTGTTTCGACCAGTATCGATTGCCAGACTTCCAAACAATAAAGAATGCGTTTTAGTCGGACCACCATTATCGAGTAGAATCCCCAGATTAGGATCTACAGGAGCAATTAAGGAACCAACAATATTTCCATTGTCACCATCCGTCAAACCAGTTGCCGAACCAATATTTCCAATCAGGTTATTAAAGCTTGTAGCGTTAACATAGTCTCCGTCTAGGTCATCATTGCCTAAGGCACCACTATTTCCTGCTACGATCGTATTCACCAATTCAACAACCGCACTTGGATTTAACGCAGATTCATTAGAAATACCACCGCCTGATTGATCTGCAGTATTCAGCGTGATGGTATTATTAAGAACATTCAAATCTCCGTCATTAAAGATCGCACCACCGCGAGATCCTGAATGATTTGCTGAGAATGTTGTATTTGTTAACGTCGTAATTCCCTCGTTATAAACGGCTCCACCACGGCTACCAGCGTCGTTCTGGTTGAATAATGACGCTGAAACATCCAAGGTTGCACCGCTGGCTACATACACTGCCCCGGCACGTCCATCTGATGTATTATCCGTAAATATGGAACGAGATATCGTAGCGGTATCCTGGAATTGATAGATGGCCCCACCCTGGAAACCAGCATGGTTGTTTAAGAACTGAGTATCTGAAATATCGATTTGGTCTCCACTGACAATCGCACCACCCAGGAAGTCAGAATTATTGTCTCTGAAGATCAACTGATTGATTGTTGTTGGTCCTTGCGCAAATAACGCACCACCATTATCAGCATCGCCGTTAATCAACTGCATATTCGAAAGATTCAGCTCAACTCCGAAGTCGGTATGGAAGATTCGATCCAATCCATTGGCATCGATGATGGTTGAGTTCGAGCCTTGGCCAAAAATGTTGACATCATCAAGAATATCAAAGTCACCTGTGGCGTTACCATCTTCTCCCACTCCTACGATTGAGATATCATAAGTCCCTGGTAACAGAATGATATTATCAGTTCCTGGTGTGTTATTTGCTTCAGTAATTGCTTCACGTAATGAAGTGAAAGGATCAGAAGAGTCTACAATATCATCAAATGTAGTGACGACAATCCCATCTTCTACGATGGTCCCTAGTCCCTGGCCATCGGCAATATTTGCGTTGACGGCGCTAGAAAGATTCACAAAGAATGTTTCATTCCCCTCACCTGTTAACGCATCTGAATTAACAGTAACAGTAAATGTTTGCTCGGTAACAAAAGGATTAAACGTTAAAGTTTGAGAAGCAGCCAGATAGTCATTCCCTAATACGGTTGCCGTACCATCCATTGTCGCAACATCGACTGTAACAGTAGAACTAGTTCCCTGAGACAAAGATACCGTAAAGTTGAAGCTTGTGGTTGCACCACCAAAGTCTTCGGTTAATGTCACATCACTGATCGAAAGTAACGCTTTATCATCATTTTCAATCGTGCCCGTTCCTGTGGGAGTTAATATCGTCGCATCACCAACCGTATTTGTGGCATTTGACAACTCGACCTGGAAGGTCTCATCACCCTCAATATTTGAATCACCATTGACTACAACGGTTACCGTTTTACTGGTTTCACCCGGATTAAAAGTAATTGTTTGTAATGGTAATTCGCTATAATCAGAATCAGCCAATGTAGCAGAACCATCCAAAGTTCGAAGATCAACAGTCACGATTCCCGCAACAGGATAAGCCAATGAGACAGTAAAATCGAAATTGGCTGTCGTTCCAACAGGGCCTTCCAATTTGGTCACATCGCTGATAGAAATCTCAGCTTCATCATTCAGAATTGTTCCCAGAGACTGATTATCGACAATCAGCGCCCCGACGGCGTCAAACAGATTGACGAAGAATGTCTCATTATCCTCAACAAGCGTATCTCCGTTTACGATCACTTCGATGATCTGTGTTGTTTCTCCAGGAGAGAACGTCACAGTTCCCGTAGTGAATTCATAGTCAATGCCCGCGATAGCCGAACCATTTGAAGTTTCGAAATCAACGGTAACCTCATCGACATTCACATTTGACAATGAAACCAGAATTTCGAAGACAGTTGTACCAGAGTTGGTTTCAACCTGACTGATATCCGCAATGCTAATTGATGGTGTTACAATTTCGAAAGCACCAATGTCACTTGTTGTATCTGTAGGTCGCGCAGCCCCACGTTGATCGGTAACAACACCATCCGTATTATCACCGGCGTCAATTGCCAGACTTCCGACTAATAATGCATGAGTCAAAGTAGGTCCGCCGTTATCCTGAAGTGGGCTTAAGGCGGGATCAATGCGTTGCGCTTCGGACCCGACAATATCATTATTAAATCCATCAATAAAACCAGTCGATGAACCATTAGTTCCAATCAGGTTATTACCTTGTGAGTTGAAAGTACCTTGAACGTCAGAACCACTAACGAATGCGTTATTTCCTCCAACGATCGTATTCTTAACATTCACGGTGGCAGTGTCGGCCACAGAATAAATACCACCACCTGACCCTTCAGTGAAGTTATCATAGATCGTCGTGTTATTGATGGTTAATTCACCAGTATTGTGAATCGCTCCCCCTTCTTTTCCAGCTTCGTTACCAGAGAAGGTCACATTCGAAATACTCATGGGATCTTCGTTAAGTAAACCACCGCCACGCGTCCCTGCAAAGTTGTTGGAAACGGTACTGTTGGCAATCGTAACGGTTCCAGCACCTGCTTCAACAGAAACAAAAGCACTTTCGTCCAAGACAATGAAAGGATCAACATCCAGCATTTCGCCGAGTGGAATAAGATTTACGGCAGGTGCCTGGAGAGGGAAAGTATCAGCGGCATTTAGATCGACAACGTATCCTAGATCTGCCAGACTTCCAATCGTAATCGTACTGATCGGATTTGCCACACCAGAATTGAGGAATCCGGTCATCAATTCATTAGTCAAATCGGATTCACGCCAGTGGGAACCAAACGTGCCAGGCCCACCTGTATTTGCAACAGGAATATCAACCACATTACGTCCCAGTAACGCGTTGTATTGAGTGATTGCTTCCGTACCCACGAACCGTGGATCCTGAGTATCCAAGTCAATGACTAAGCCCAGCCTTTCCCAGATCGTTCCGATACCAAGTACATGTCCCATTTCGTGCAGAATCACATCTATTAGCTGGCCACTGGCTTCCAAATTTGCCAAATCAGCACTATCAAAACGCATGACTCCCGTCGCCGGAATAAATGACCCAGTGCGAAGTGCTCGAGGACCAGCCGACCCAAGAATTCCTCCAACACCGTCAATAAACGGAGCAGTTGCTTCAATACGTAGATCATCCACAAGACCGATTCCAGCAATAACCACATCGGGAACATCGGCGATAATAATCTCGCTCCAACGGTCAGCTGCCTGCTGGAAAATTGCCTGCTGACTGGCTGATAAACTCGAGTCAGTAAAGACAACATCGATGGTAAATTCAGGTACTGGTGGTGGTGGTGGTGGCGGTGGGGGGTCTCCGCTGTCATCTCCACCTTCACCATTTCCTACAGTGAGTTCAGAAGAATTGTAGATCGCTCCACCAGCTATCGTTGCTGTGTTACTGTCGAGGGTAGTATCGATGATTTCCAAAGTTCCGGTGAGCGTATTATAAATAGCACCACCATTTTCAGCATTATTATTTGAAATGTTACTCATGGTGAGAGTAACCGTTCCACCATTCGTATTGAAGATCGCACCACCACCGGCAATCGCAGTATTCTGTATGAATTCACTCTCGGTAATCGTGACAACACCATTGTTGAAAAGTGCACCACCACGATTTGCCAGACTATTTCTGATTTCAACATCTTCCAGAGTCAAATTACCATAGTTGAGAATTGCACCACCATCTTCGACACGAGTCACATCACCATTGACGAGAGTCACACCACGAATAGAAACATTAATTCCAGTTAGGATATGGAAAATACGATCCAGAAAATCGGCATCGATAATCGTTCTGCCTGATCCAGCACCGATAATTGTTAAGTCATCTGTAATATCCAGATCACCCCAAAGCCCATTGTCTTCGCCTTGACCAAACAGGGAGAGAGTATAAACCCCCGCCCCCAATAGAATCGTATCTGCTCCGGAACGGGCATTTGCTTCGTTAATCGCTGCCCGTAACGTGCTTTGCCCATTGATATCAACACTCACTCCATCACCAGGATCAGCATCAACAGAATCACCAAAGGCAGTCACAATATAACCAGATTCAAAAGCTCCGATGTCGACGATCAAAGAACCATTTCCATCACCGTCAAACAAACGAGCGAATCCACGTTGGTCGTCTGTTGGTGCGAAGAAATTATTCCCTGCATCACGTGCTAAACTACCACCTAAAAGCTCATGCGTGAAAGTAGCACCACCGTTATCTTGCAATCCTCCTAAACCTGGGCTGACGGGTGTCGCAAACGATCCCACCTGGTCTCCATTGACTCCATCCGTAAAGCCGGTAGAAATCCCTTCGACACCAATCAGGTTATTTCCACGAGAAACAAAGTCTCCACTGACGTCGGGTCCGGGAGAAACACTGAAATTACCGGCAACGATTGTATTTGCAACGCTGACAAAACCATCAGTTGCATTCAGAATACCGCCTCCGGTGATGGCAGAATTATTAAAGATGGTGGCATTCGTAACTTCCATGCTACCTTCTTCGTCATTATAAATTCCACCACCACTCGAAGCCTCGTTTCCTGAAATTGTGGCGTTCACAATGTCCGCTAATGTGATTGAGTTATTGTAAACTCCGCCACCGAAACGGGTAGCTATATTATTTGATACAGTGCTACTGAATAAATTCAATTGCGCATTTTCTTCATTATAAATCCCCGCTCCGTCATTCGCAGCAACATTACCATCAATCGTCGTTCGTTGAACTGTAAGCGTGGCGTCAGCAGTATTAAAGATTCCAGCACCATTAGTACTTGACAGGTTATGCATCACATTGGAAAGATCGAGAGTAATGTTCCCCAGTTCCTGGTTATAAATCCCCCCACCGGCTACTGCTTCGTTGTTAATCAACGTAGTTGAGACCAGCGAAACAGTTCCTTCTTCTTGATCATTGAAGAGACCTCCACCATTCCTCAAGGCTTCGCTATCTCTGATCGTCGTCCCAGTAATTGAGAGGCTGACTCCAAAGTTGGCGATGGCACCACCATCACGATTGGCGGTGTTATCGTCAAAGAAACTATTTGAAATCGTCACATCTCCGGCAGAAGCATTATAAAAACCACCACCGTCACTATTGGCCGTATTCGTTAAGATAGAAACATCACTCAGCGTGACAACACCTTCATCGTTATAAATTCCGCCACCATGGAGTAATGCATTATTACCTGAAACAGTAGTGCGATTTACTGTTAGAGAAGCAGCTTCTTCATTAAAGAGACCGGCACCTTGATCTGCTGTATTATTATTTACTTTACTGTCATTGAGTGTCAGGTTCGCTAAATCGTTATTATAAATCCCGCCTCCGTCCAGTGTAGCAGTATTACCAGAAATCGTACTTCTGGTAATATCAATCGTGGCTTGGAGATCGTTGAAGATACCACCGCCATCATTGGATGCCGTATTATTCGTCACTTCAGAATCAATAATTGTCACTTGAGACTGATCATTGTTGAAGATACCAGCACCATCTACAGCACTATTATTTGAAACGAAACTATTTGTCAGATTTAAAGTTCCTTGCTGATCAAGCAGCCCATTAAGAATCCCCCCACCATTAACATCGGCTGTATTACCATCTACAGCAGCATTCAATAGCGAAACAGTACCAATGTTACGGATGCCACCACCACTGCCATTGATGGCAGTCCCGCCTGTCACAGTTAATGAATCGAGAGTTAAATCAGCACCGGAAAGTACGTCAAATACACGGTCATCGAGACCACTGATGGCGTCAACGTCAGAAGGATCCTGAGCAGCACTAATGATCGTTTGGCCGTTACCGGCACCTACGATTCTCAGACTTCCTGTTGTATCTGTGATATCTAAATCGCCAGTTGCGGCGTCATCTAATGGAAGACCTTCCATGTTGAGGATATTCAGATAATATGTTCCTGATTCCAATACAATCAAAGAATCACCGGTCAACGCGTTGGCTTCCATGATCGCAGCACGCAAAGTGAGATTTCCATCGACATCAGCGGCAATTCCATCTCCAGGAGTCTCATCAACCGTATCCAGAAAACTGTTCACAAAGAAGGTACCAAATTCCACAGCTCCTATATCAACATTAGTTCCCAGAATTCGTGATGTTCCTCGCTGTTCTAAAGCAGCGACATTGGTGGTATCGACGGCACCCGCATCAATGGCAATACTTCCCAGGATCAAAGCGTGAGTAAGCGTAGGACCACCATTATCTGCTAATGTCGAATCGAGCACTGTCGTTGGATCTAATACATCCACAATGTCAAATGCTCCAAACCCGGTTGCCGTTCCAAGTAGCCCCGTTAAGTTACCACCCAGGCTCACATAGTCTCCTTGCAGTTCAGCACCGACTGCTCCTGTATTTCCAATGATCAGGTTATTCTGAAGAGTGGAAGTACCAGTATTGGAAATTGCGCCTCCATCTGTTCCCGCACCATTGAGCGTAAACGTATTATTTGTCGCATTCAGCGTAGCTGTATTTCTGATTGCACCACCACTGCGATCAGAAAGGTTACCCGAGAATGTGGAATTATCTAATGTGACAATGCCAACTCCCGCATTGAAAATTGCACCGCCATCTCGTTCAGTGGAGTTACCACTAATTGTACTTCGCGAGACTTGTAATGTTCCGGTATTTCGAATACCACCACCACTTCCACCGGCTGTGTTATTTGAAATAGTACTATCAACAATGATCATCAATCCGGTGTTATTTAGACCACCGGCACTGTCTTCGGCTACATTTCCAGTCACTTCCACATTTGTCAAAGTAGTCGTACCACTGTTACGAATCCCAGCACCATCTGCACTACCAGTCAAGGCCCCGTTGGTAATGGTCAGATTTTCCAGATTCAAAGTCACTCCAGCAAAGACCTGAAAGATTCGATCTAGCGCACCAGCATCAATAACCGTACCACTGATCAGGTTGCCATCAACATCATATACGGCAACGCCCTGACCACGAATTGTCAGATTATCACGAATATCCAAGTCACCTGTTGCCGACACATCTTCATCAATACCAGCAATACTTAAAACATAAGTTCCTGCGGCCAATTCAATAGTATTGGAGCCAGCCAGTGCGTTGGCTTCCTGGATTGCGGCACGTAGCGTTTGCGTTCCCGCAGTCCCGTTTCCAATGACTCCATCACCGGCAACAGAATCGACGCCATCTGTCAATACAGGTGATGGTAAATTCAAATCAATGGTTGAGCTGGTCACCCACGATTCAGAGGAATTATTCAACACAGGATCGCTTGAAATATTTCGAATATTTGATCCTGCTGCAACCAGAGTCAGCTCATAGTTTCCAAACACATTCGTGACAGAACTTAAATCGATAGAGTATTCTGTTCCACTAATAGGATTTACAGTCAGACCGGCCAATGAGACATCCTGACCATTGAGTGTCAGTCGGAAATCGGTAATGTCGACACCAGTCACAGCCTGATTGAACGTCACATTCACAACACCGGCATTAGTTAGTAAAACATCCGGTAGGTCTTCAATCGTTGCCACAGGGCCTGAACCGCCTGTTCGCCAACTATCAGAAGTAGGAGTCGCAAATGTATTCCCGGCAAGGTCCTGAATCGATCCATCCGCCAGTAAGTTCAGCGTATAGTCGCCATCAATTCCCGTCACCGTACTAAGATCGATCTGATAAGTGGATGCATTCAGTGATGTAACAAGTAAGGCTCCTATCGCCACACTAGTCTGACCACTACCGTCATCAAACAATAATTCAAAATCGGTAATATCGACACCTGTGACCTCTTCGGAGAAATTGATTGTCACGATCCCTACTGCATCCCCAGAGGGACGAGGGTCAGGCGTAATATCTTGGATCCCTGCGGTTGGTGCTATGACTTCGGTTCCCTTTTGCCAGGATTCAGAAGTGGACCCGGCCACATCGTTACCAGAAGCATCCTGCACAGCAGATCCACCAGCGTTATAGGTAATAGTGTAAATCGCATTCGCATCAGCCAGAGTTCCCAACACAATTTCGTATCGAGCAGGCGTAATTTGGTTAATCACCGCAGTCGTTGTAGAAAGGTTCACAGGACCGCTACCATCATTGAGAGTGAAATCAGAAAGCGCCAAACCTGTTACATTTTCAGAGAAATTCAATACGACAGTAAACGTGGGATCAGTGCCAGAAGGCACAGGATCTGTCACATTTTCAAATTGTGCAATCGGAGCTAATGTGTCATTAACCCACATGTCAACGGCATCGGCTGCCAATGCATTTCCAGCTAAGTCAGTAATAGAAGAACCGGCGGCATTCAAGGTCAAAGTGTAGTCACCCGACAAGCTCGTCACTTTACTGAGATCAAGCACAAACTGACTACCAGTGACTTGTCTCAAGGTGGCAGGCGTTGTTGATAAAAGGACCACAGGTCCGCCATCGATGCTGATTGAAAAATCACTGAGATCAACACCCGTCACATCTTCGGTAAAGTTCACAACCACTTCACCGGCTGCATCACTACGAGGATCAGGTGAGACATCGACAATATCTGCTACTGGATCAGTCGTATCGACAATGAATCGCTCAACATCACCGAATGACAGGAAATTGGAAGGAATATTTCCAAACAACGGTGAAAAGGGATCGACATACTTCGCATCGGAAATAGAACCATCTGTAAGCAGACGTAAATCATATTCCCCTTCGATACCAGTGACAGAACTCAAATCCAACTCAAATGTTCGAGCATCAATCTGAGTGAGCATACCAGCGTTTAATGCAACGACAACATTATTTCGCAACAATACGAAATCAGAGATATCGACACCGTTCACATCTTCTGTAAATGAAATGATCAAGGGGTCGGTAATCGCTCCAGAAGTTGGATCAGGAACTGCTACCGAGATATCTGCAGTGAGGAAAGTACTGGTGACGGGGGCCAAGAAAGTATCAGCATCAGGAGTCCAAATATCCCAGTCAAAGTTGAGTTCACCAAAGATCGTTCCCGGACGATTTGCTTCAAACAAAAACGAGTCACCTTGCTGAAAACCACCACTACCAATGCCCGAACCATCTACGCCATCAAAGCCTTGAGCAATCCTGAATGTACTCACTCCCATTCCATCATAAAGGAAGGCTCCATTATCATTAGACGACCAGGTTCCGAAGTTCTGGAATACGTTACCGAGTACAGCTCCTTCCGTACTTCTCAATGAGAAGTTGAGTGCATCAATCACATCAATCACAAACACACCATTTGCTGCACTCAGACTATTATTAAAGAACCCAAGTTCATCCGAAAAGACGTCTGTAATTTCAACAGTCGCCCCGGAGGTCAGACCATGTGCGGTTGTTGTGGTAATATTGATGGGTCCTCCCGGAAATAAGAGGAACGCATCTGCTACCGTTCCCACAGCGGTGGGAGCTGGATTGGGTGCAGAAAATGGTGCCAAATTCGTTCTAGAAGCAACACGCTGCGCGTTTCGACGTCGTGTAGCAGAACTAAATGGACCATCCGGGTTGGGAGCTGGAGCACCATTGTTAAGTCGAGACTTAAATACCGGCTCTGCGTTGTTGTAGAACGCACCCACATTGGTCACATTCAAACCATTTCCGGTGTTCCCCTCGAACACCAAATTTAAACGAGCTAATGGATCACGTCGGTAGCCACCTGTCACACGAAATTGTGGGTTGTTAGCAATATCCCAGTTGCTGGCCGTTGTTGGTGGGTCAACTGTTGAGGTAAAAGATTCCACATAAAAATCTTCACCAAAGTTTCCTTCAAATTCGTTGTTTGTGATCGAGACATTCGAACGACCATTACCAAAGTTACTACTGTCTTCATCTCCCACGCTAGCTGTTGATCCAGGAGTTTGACTTGTGAAACTTGTACTAGAAGCCGCAGTACCAATTCTTAAGATTAAACCAGTAGTAGTGAAGTTACTATTGACTCCATTATCCTGGATAAAGTTTGTGTCTAATTGAAGAACCATATCTGTAGTTGTACCGTTCACACTTCCCGTCGCATCCAAGGCAGCCGTACTATCGGCATCCTGGTTTTGACCGCGAGAAGCCGTGGTCACAACATAGAATCCTTCCAGGGCATTCGATACGATTCGGTTGGCCCCTTTTTCTGTACCATCACCAAATATAAAATCAGAATTCGCATTTTCTTCAGTTTGCAGATCGACACCACGACCACCGTTGTTATCAATAAAGTTTCCGATAGCAGTTAAACTCGAAATTGCGCCACCAATTCCACGAGATGTGGTTATATTGTTTTCACTATGAGTTATGAAAACCGCGTTAAGAAACTCCAGTCCATCCAATGTATTTTCTGTGATGATATTATCGCGTAAGAATACCGTTTGGCCGTTTGAGTTGATATCAACACCTTTGCCGTTGTTAAAAGCAATCAGGTTATTATCAATGGATGAGGAAAGACTTTCACCTAAAAGCTCTATCCCCCCAGTCGCATTAGAAAGAATCGAGTTATTGGCAATTTTTACATTACCTTGCACACGATCTAGATGTGCTGCGATTTGAATTCCATCGAGGCCGTTGCCTTCAATCACGTTCCCACGATTCATGCCTGTTACAGGATCGACTCCATTCAGACCAATGAACAAAAAGTGGGGATTGATCGGGACATCATTTACAGTCTCAACACGATTTCCAATTCGTCCGGAAATTCGGACTCCATGTTGAGTATTGTTACTGATATCGTTTTGGATCCAGGTTCCAGCGACATCACGACGGTCAGTACCAAAGTAACTTGTCGTCCGTGTTGTTGATTCAACACCATTCAGTGAATTTAAAGTAATCTGGTTATGAATAATATCAGCAAAAATCGTCGCATCTGCTTCTGCATGGAGACTGATACCATCCCGTATGTTACTAGAGATAATGTTGTCTTTAATTTCGAAATCAGTCGTTGTGAGAGAACCATTTTGTGCGAGAATATCAATACCATCGCTGTTACCTGAAATTGTATTGCTATAAATCATTACAGCACGTTCTTCACCCACAATTGGATCAACAATGGCCCGTCCTACGCGTGCATCATCTTCACGATGGAAGAAGATACCATCACCGCTGTTATTCGAAATCACATTATTGGAGATTTGAGTTCGATCAATAATCGTCGATTCTTCAATATGGATTGTTATACCATTTTGAACATTCCCCAGGCCACCAGTGTTGGCTGCATCGGTTCCAATGAAGTTACCATCAATTGTCAGATCACGTAGTTGGCTGAATGCTTCAAAACTGACATCCGTACCTAACAAATGAACATAGATGGCAGCCCCGGCAAAGGGAGTGGTAGTATCATTGTCATTGCGTGATTCAGTAATTGTATTATTAGTGATACTGACATCACCGGTTGCTGTATCTTGTAGAAAGACCACGATACCTGCACCGCGGTTGTCATTCATAGTATTCCCATCGACGGACAGGCTGAAATCGATGCTATGCAGAATTGTAGTATCGGCGGCAGTTAATTTCACACCGACTGCTTCATTGGAACTGATCGTATTACCAGAGATATCTCCATAGAAGGAAGTAAACATCGCCAGATCAATTTCCACACCCGCACCCGAGTTACCAGTGATGGTATTGCCTCGAATTCCTCTTAAAAACCCACCAACAGAAGTTGTCTTTGTCGTAATTGAGGGAGTTGTCCCTCCCGTTAAGCCAGTTGCATCAGCGGTAATCTGAGGGGTGTTGACTGATGTAAATGAGCCGACAAATTCAATTTCGAATCCATTAACGGCATCACCACGCACCATCACTTCTCCCGGAGCGATTGTACTCAGTGCTTGTAAAGCAGCAATAATCGCTGCTGCGTCTGCATTAAAGGCAATCGGCCCAGTCGTAGCACCATCAAAAGTTAAAGTAAAATCTCCACCAGTTGGTGCCCCATTAATCACTACTTCCTGTACTTCATTCTGAGTCGTGCCTTCAGTAACCGTCGTCACCGTAGGAACAACAATCAAAATCCCTGTGTCGTCAATCACAATCAGATCGCCAGGTGAGTCGGCCCGAAAGGTTCCAATGAACTCTACATCAAAACCACCAGTAGCGACAGAGCCTGTGACAGACACATCACCAACATTAATCTCATCCAGGCTTTCCAACGCGGCTTGCACTTCGGCTGCGGTAGCATTATGTGGGAGCGTCACGGGCCCCGTAGTACTATTGCGGAAGTCAAGAGTAAATGTTCCACCTCCAGGATTATTGGGAATCGAAATCGTCTGAACTTCATTAACCCCAATTCCATCTTGTGTGGTTGATGGCACTACGTCTACAAATGGCTCAAGAGGCCCTGAAAGCACATCACCCGTAATGAGGTTCACATTATCAATAACGAAATTACCAAGCCGTGTAGAAGGTTCTACGTCTACCGGAAAAACATTGGCTTGTATGAGTGGTACATTTAGTGCGGCGAAATCACCCTGAAATGTAATCAAAAAACCAGCAGTAAAGTTACCTGTCACAATGAAACTATCGGGGTCTACAGCCGATGGTAGAGCTTCTAACGCATTTTCAATATTGGTTATCGTTTCAGCAGGTGTTGCGCCGATAGTTATGCCTGCTGTAGTTTCTCCTTGAAATGTCAATGTAAATGAAGGTCCTGCAGGAGCGTCAATAATATCTGTGCCATTCACATCAAAAGTAAATGGAAAAGCTAAACCAGATGAATCTACAAATCTCAATAATTGTTGCTCATCCGTATTGCCAGCACCGGTTGTGAATTCGGTGATCACAACATCAAATCTAAGCCCCGAAGCATCTGTCGTAATCTGAGGAATGTCGACATTAGCCAAGGTGCCAGAATCCAAGAAAATGACATCAAATCCATTTCCATTGACAACAACACTAACTGGATTCAGTCCAAAACCTAAATTACTGGCGATTTGGTTTAAGGCAAGCTCTATCGTTGCTGCAGAAGCAGGGTTAGCTATTGCAGCGCTAAAAGGTAAGGTGACTGATTGCCCCAGGAATGTCAGTTGGAAGCTACCAAAAGTAGGTAAGTTTGAACCGATAATAGCCAGGTGTTGAATTTCATTGAATTCCACAACAAAACCATTTGTAAAATCGCCAGTCACTATGAAGTCACCTTCGATACCTGTCCTCGTTGTGGCTGAAGGCAGTGCCTGCAATGCAGCGTCAATATTTGCTGCAGTAATCGCTGGATCAGGATCTACAGCTATATCGCCTGTAGTTTCTCCTTGAAATGTCAGTCGGAATGAACCACCGGTGGGAGTAACAGTATTCCCAAACACATCTTGAAAGAGGATTGTCTGAGAGGGTGGCTTGTTTGGATTGACCTCTGGAGGACCTTGAACGACGTTTACAAACAGCCGTAATCCCGCAGCATCTACTGTAATTGGTGGGATATCAAAATCATGTAATGTTCCGGAGTCAAGAAAAATAATATCAAAACCGGTTCCTGTACTAACAACGTCAATGGGAGTACCAGTAAAACCTAAAGAGTTGGCAATGAAATTCAATGCAGCAGCAATATTAATTTCTGCGTTAGGATTTGTTGGATCTGCGTCAGTAAATGGTAAAGTAACCGTTTGCCCAAAAAACGTAAGTTGAAAAGTACCGAACGTAGGAATGGCAGGATTGCCGAATACATCTAAAACTTCAAGATTTTGTATTTCGCTCTGATTCCCAACCGTAGATGCAGTGATGGTGACACTCGCAGGAAAACCAGTAAATCCACTTGTATCGACAGTGAATGGATTCACATTCATTCCACTCAAACTATTGACAAATTCAACTTCAAATCCATCTTGAAAATTTCCGTTTATCAGAATATCGCCAACACCAATTTCACTGAAGGCAGCTACCATTGCCGCTTTTACTTGAGCGGCAGTTGCAGTG